>JBFYWX010000032.1:0-4798 GCA_041310825.1 Desulfobacteraceae bacterium
GCCGCATGAACCGCGCGTTGAACGCCACACCCCAAGACGACCCCCTGCAGGATCTGGGAACGCTGGCAGCGCGATCCCAGGCAACGATCGACGTTCGGCCGCTGCCGGATGCACCGCTGCAGCGAGCGCAGCCGCCGGCGGTTGACGCAGCCACGCTTTGCGGCCGGCAGTTTTCAGGCAAGATCGACCGCTCCTGGAGAATTGCGAGCTATTCCGCGCTGGCCTCCAGCGCCGGCGCAGACGGCGATGCCGCAGACCGCGACGGGCTGCGGCCGTTTCAGACCACTGCCGCGGAACCGGGCGATCCTCACCCCGCCGATGCAGCGGGCCTCAACCTGTTTGCGTTCCCGAAGGGCAGCCGCGCCGGCAACTTCTTTCACGCCCTCCTCGAACACGTCGACTTCGGCGCCTGGCAGAGCGCAGAGACCGACGCCCTTGTCGGGCGCATGCTCGCCCAGTTCGGGTATGGGGCGGAATGGCGCGCGGCGGTGCTGCGCATGATCGGTGAAGTGGCCGGGCTTAGCCTCTTTGCCGGCGCACCCGGGCTCACCCTGGCCGGGGTCGGCGCATCCG
This sequence comes from Desulfobacteraceae bacterium, assembly GCA_041310825.1. Lineage (GTDB taxonomy): Bacteria > Desulfobacterota > Desulfobacteria > Desulfobacterales > SpSt-501 > SpSt-501. Next base: position 574 of record JBFYWX010000032.1, read on the forward strand.
GGCGCCTCAACGAGATGGAATTCCACTATCCGCTGCACCCCGTCACCCCCGAGCGCCTGCGGGAGGTATTCCGGGACCACGGACAAACGGGAGGGCGCGCCTTTGCGGACCGCATCGGCCGGCTGACGTTCGCACCGATGCAGGGTTTCATGCGGGGGTTCATCGACATGGTCTTTCGCCACGAGGAGCGCTACTACCTCGTGGACTGGAAGTCCAACCACCTGGGGGACGGGTATGACGCCTATCACGCGAGTCGGCTCGTGGAACCCATGCAGGAAGGGCTCTACACCCTGCAGTACCACATCTACACGCTGGCGCTGCACCAGTATCTGCGGCGGCGGCTGCCGGACTACCGCTATGAGCGGCATTTCGGCGGTGTGGCCTACGTCTTCCTGCGCGGCGTGGATTGCCGGCGCGGTCCCGACTTCGGCGTCTTTGTCGACACGCCGCACCCTGAACTCGTTCACGCGCTCGGCAGCGCCTTGATTCCAAACTATGAGTGATACGAATCGCGGGCACTTTTTCGCACCCCTGGACTTGCATGTCGCGCGGTTCCTCGCCGGTTTAGCGACCGTCGCCGCCGACGAGGTGTTTCTGGCCACCGCCCTTCTGAGCCGGGCGACCGCAGCCGGGGACGTCTGCCTGGACCTGGCCGCCGTGGCCGGTCAACCGGTACCGGCCGGCGCCACCATCGACGCCCCCGCGGTTTTCCCGGAACTGGGCGCCTGGAGCGCGGGGCTGCGGTCGTCCGCGGTGGTGGGCTTTCCGGGGCAAAAGCGGCCCCTCGTGCTCGACGGCGCCAACCGGCTCTATCTGCGCCGGTACTGGGAGTACGAACACGCAACCGCGGAGAGCGTGCGGCGGCGAGTCGGCGAGGCGGTCGCGCACCTGGACACCGCACGCCTGCGGCAAGGCCTCGCAGACGTGTTTCCGGAAGGTCCGGGCGAGGAGACCAACTGGCAGAAAACCGCGGCCGCCATCGCCGCGCTCAAACGCTTCAGCGTGATCACGGGCGGCCCCGGGACCGGCAAGACTTTTACCATCGCCCGACTGCTCGTCCTCGTGCTGGAGCAGGCCCCGGAACGCCGGCTGCGCATCCACCTCGCCGCGCCCACGGGCAAGGCCGCCGCCCGCATGCGGGAGTCCCTGAAACAGGCCCGGGACGGCCTGCGCGGCCGCCACCCGGCGGCAGATCAACTCCCGGAGGAGGTCTACACACTGCACCGGCTGCTGAAAACGGTGCCCGGCTCCCCGTACTTCCGGCACAACTGTGAAAACCCCCTTGAAACCGACATCGTCGTGGTGGACGAAGCGTCCATGGTGGACATGGCGCTTATGGCCAAGCTGCTGGAGGCGGTTCCGTCCGAAGCGCGCCTGGTTCTCGTGGGCGACAAGGACCAACTGGCGTCGGTCGAAGCCGGGTCGGTCCTGGGTGACATCTGCGACCGCGACCGGATGCACGGCTTTTCAGCCGAGTTCTGCGAAACGCTGCAACAGGCGACCGGCGAGCGTTTCGATGCGCGCCCCGGCAGCCCGCCGGGTCTTCAGGACAGCATGGTCGAACTTCGCAACAGCTTCCGTTTTTCAGCCGGCAGCGCCATCGGGGAGCTGAGCCGGGCCGTGAACCGCGGCGATGCCGGTCGGGCGCTGGAGATCCTGGACAGGCCCGGAGAGGATTCGATTGTCTGGCTCAACCCCGACGCGGGTTCGCGGGCGCCGCTCGAACTGCAGCGCTTGATCCTCGGCGGGACCGCGGCCTGCTTCCGGAAGGAGTCGCCCGCGGCAGCCCTCCAGGAGCTCAATCGTTTCAAGATCCTCTGCGCCCACAAGGCCGGGGCGCACGGGGTGGATGCCATCAACCGGGCCGCGGAGCAGATGCTGGTGCGGCAGGGGCTGATCCGGCCGGAGGCCGCTGCGACAAGCCCCTGGTACGCGCACCGGCCGGTACTGGTCACTCGCAACGATTATGCGCTCGGCCTCTTCAACGGCGACATCGGGATGAGCCTGCCCGATGAGGCTTCCGGCGGCCAAGGGCTCTTCGTCTTTTTTCCCGGAGGCCCCGGGGGAACTCGCCGCTTCCTGCCCTATCGGCTGCCGGAGCACGAAACGGCCTACGCCATGACCGTCCACAAGAGCCAGGGCTCCGAGTTCGACGAGGTGCTGCTGGTCATGCCGGACCGGGACTCGCCGCTCCTCACCCGCGAGTTGGTCTACACGGCCCTGACCCGGGCCCGCACGACCGTCACCATCTGGGCCAGGCGGTCCATCCTCGCCGCGGCCATCACGCGCCGGATCGAGCGGACCTCCGGGCTGCGGGACGCCCTGTGGGGAGAGGGGTGAGGCGCCCGGCCGGGGTTGTCCCATCCAGGCGGCTGTGTTACTTTCACGGTGGATGGCTTCGTAAATAGTCCAATTTCGGCGTTGCGCTTCAGCGCGTTGTCGCTGCGGCGTACATGAAGTACGCCTCACTCCACGCGCCTCGCGCGCCTTGAACTTGGCCTCTTTACAAAGCCATCGATGCGGATGAATTCTTACGAGTTCATCAACCACGTAGACTTAATCCGTGCGGGGATTCTTATGCGAACAGGCATCGGTTTTGATTTTCACCGGCTGGTGGCGCAACGCGCCCTCGTTCTCGGCGGGGTCCGCATTCCCTGGGAAAAGGGGCTGCTCGGCCATTCCGACGCCGACGCGCTGGTCCACGCCGTCTGCGACGCGATCCTGGGCGCCGCCGGTCTGGGCGACATCGGGATTCATTTCCCGGACACCGATCCGCGCTTCAAGGGCATTTCCAGCATCTCCCTGCTGCAGTCGACACAGCGCATGGTCGATGCAAAAGGACTGCGCGTGGTCAACGTGGACGCGGTCGTTTTGGCCGACGCCCCCCGGATGGCGCCCCATCGCCTGCGGATGCAGGACAACATCGCCCGCGCGCTCGGCATTCCGCCCGAGGCCGTCAACATCAAGGCCACCACCACGGAAGGCTGCGGCATGATCGGCCGGGGAGAGGGGATCGGCGCCATGGCCACGGTGCTGCTCACGCTGAAACGTACGAAAGGGGACGCCTGAACGTCGTGGGCGCTTTCGTTCTGAAATCCGATTACGAACCCAGCGGCGACCAGCCGGGGGGCATCGAGAAACTGACCGCCAACCTGCTGGCCGGGAAAAAGCACAACGTGCTCCTGGGCGTGACCGGCTCCGGGAAGACCTTCACGATGGCGCACCTCATCGCACGGCTGGACCGGCCGACCCTGGTCATCGCCCCGAACAAGACTCTGGCGGCGCAACTCTACCAGGAGTTCCGCCTGCTGTTCGCCGACAACGCGGTCGAGTATTTCGTCAGCTATTACGATTACTACCAGCCCGAAGCCTACATCCCCGCATCCGACACTTACATCACGAAGGACTCCTCCATCAACGACATGATCGACAAGCTGCGCCACTCCGCCACGCGTTCGGTCCTATCGCGGCGCGACATCGTGGTGGTGGCCAGCGTCTCGTGCATTTACGGCCTGGGGGCGCCGGAAGACTACCTGGCGCTGCGGGTGGAGATCGAAGCGGAGGCGGAGTTGAGCCGCGAGCGGCTCCTGGCCGACCTGGTCGCCATGCACTACGAGCGCAACGACACCGACTTCCACCGCGGCACCTTCCGGGTGCGGGGGGACCGGGTGGAGATCTTCCCGGCCTACGAGGAGGACCGGGCCGTTCGCATCGATTTCTTCGGCGACCAGGTGGAGGGAATTTCCGAGATCGACGCCCTGCGCAACACCGTCCTGCGGCGGCTGACACGGACCGCGATCTTTCCGGCCAGCCACTACGTCACGCAGAAGACGACCCAGGCGAAAGCGATCCGGACCATCCGCACCGAGCTCAAGCAGCGGGTCACTTTTTTCCGCGACGAGAACCGGCTGCTCGAAGCCCAGCGCGTCGAGGAGCGCACCCACTTCGACCTCGAGATGATCCAGGAGCTCGGGTACTGCAACGGCATCGAGAACTATTCGCGCCACCTCACGGGACGCCACGCCGGCGAGCCGCCGCCGACCCTGATCGATTACTTCCCGAAGGACTTCCTGCTCTTCATCGACGAGAGCCACATTGCCGTCCCCCAACTGCAGGGGATGTACCGCGGCGACCGCGCCCGCAAGGAAACCCTGGTGGAATACGGCTTCCGCCTGCCGTCGGCCCTGGACAACCGCCCGCTGCGCTTCGAAGAGACCCAGGAACG
>JBFYWX010000046.1:0-5651 GCA_041310825.1 Desulfobacteraceae bacterium
GGGCGTGCGATGCGGATAAGGAGGTCCCCTCATGATTCGAGCCGCGATCGCCGGCGCCACCGGCTATGCCGGGGCCGAGCTGGTGCGGATCCTGGCCGCGCATCCCGGGGTAGAGATCACGGCACTCACTTCACGCCAGTTTGCCGGGCAGCGCTTCGACCGCATCTTTCCGGCCCTGGCGGGCCGGGTGGACCGGGTCTGCGAGGACTTGGCGGACGATCGGATCGGCGCAGGGGCCGATGTGGTGTTTACGGCCTTGCCTCACAAGATGCCGATGGCCGTGGCGCCCGGGATTCTCGGCCGGGGATGCCGCCTGATCGATCTCTCGGCGGATTTCCGCTTCAACGATGCCGCTGTCTACGCGGCGGCCTACCAGCCCCACACCGCCTCCGGGCTGCTGGCGGAGGCGGTCTACGGGTTGAGCGAGGTCTATGCCCGCGAGATCGGCAGTGCACGGCTGGTCGGCAATCCGGGCTGCTACCCCACGAGCGTGCTGTTGCCCCTCATCCCCCTGCTCCGGGCTGGTTTGATCGACCCCGAGGGGATCCTGGTCGATTCCAAGTCGGGGGTGAGCGGGGCGGGTCGCTCCCCCTCCCTGACGGCCCATTTCTGCGAGGTCAACGAATCCTTCAAAGCCTACAAGGTCGCGGCCCACCGGCATCAGCCCGAGATGGAAACGTACGCGGGCCTGGCCGCCGGCGGCCCCGTGCGCCTTTCCTTCGTGCCCCATTTGGTGCCGATGACGCGCGGCATGCTTTCAACCATTTACGCGCGACCCCGACCCGGCACCACCGCGGGTGCCATCCGGGACTGCCTGGAGGCCTTTTACGCCGGCCGTCCCTTCATCCGGCTGAAACCCGATGGGATGCCGCCCGACACCCTGCATGTGCGCGGGACGAACTTCTGCGACATCGGCTGGGTGCACGACGAGCGAAACCAGTATGTCATCCTGATGGCGGCGATCGACAATCTGGTCAAGGGGGCCTCCGGCCAGGCGGTGCAGAACATGAACCTGATGTTCGGCCGCGAGGAGTCCGAGGGGCTGCAGCTCATGCCCTGGCCGGTGTGAGGAGGGGGATAAAGAAAGTCAGAGTCGGAGTTGTGAGTCGGAGTGAAGGAAAATAGAAACGAGTAACGAGTAACGAGTAACGAGAAAAACCAAGCGGTCAATAGCGCTTAGCGGCACTTTTTCACGAAGAAGGTTCTGTTGGTGTGGGAGTGGCTTCCAGCCACGAAAACATCGCGGCAAGATGCCGCTCCCACGGGATGGGAACCAACCTGCTTGGGAGAAGAACAGAACACCACTTTCTCGGACCTCCGCCTCGGTACTCGGAACTCCGACTCGGAACTTAAAAATACCACTGACTCGGTGCTCGGAATTTCAAGAGTTGCGGATGGTTGAACCTGAAACCCAAAAGAGGAGGAATACGATGACCGCCAAACTGATCATGGGGACGGAAATCCGCGAGGCCATTCTGGAGGAGCTTGCCGCCGAGGTGAAAGCCATCCAGGCCAAACACGGGGTCGTGCCCGGCCTGGTGACCATTCTGGTCGGCGAGAACCCGGCCTCGATCTCCTACGTCACCCTCAAAATCAAGACCGCCCACCGGCTCGGCTTCAAGGAGATCCAGGACAACCAGCCCGCCACCATTTCCGAAAACGATCTGCTCGCCCTGATCGACAAGTACAATCGGGACGACTCGATCAACGGGATCCTGGTGCAGCTGCCCCTGCCCAAGCACGTGAACGAGAAAAAGGTGCTGAACGCCATCGATCCGGACAAGGACGTCGACGGGTTTCACCCGGTCAACGTCGGCCGCCTGATGATCGGTGGCTCCGAGGTCAAATTCCCCCCCTGCACCCCGGCCGGGATCCAGGAGCTGATCGTGCGCTCCGGCGTCAAGACCGACGGGGCCGAGGTCGTGGTGGTCGGCCGCTCGAACATCGTCGGAAAGCCCATCGCCAACATGATGCTCCAGAAGGCCAAGGGGGCCAACTCCACGGTCACCATCGTCCACACCGCCACCCGGGACATGGCCTTCCACTGCAAGCGGGCCGATATCCTGATCGTGGCTGCCGGCGTGCCCGGCCTGGTCAAGCCCGAGTGGATCAAGCCCGGGGCCTGCGTGATCGACGTGGGCGTCAACCGTGTCGGCGAGAAGATCAGCGAGAAGACCGGTAAAAAAGTGGCCATCCTGCGCGGGGACGTCGACTTCGACGCGGCCAAGGAAATCGCCGGGTGGATCACCCCCGTGCCCGGCGGCGTGGGCCCCATGACCATCACCATGCTCATGCAGAATACCCTGAAAGCACTAAAATTAAATTTAGGTATCGCCTGAATCGGCACTCCGGCGCCAATCGGGGCCGGCCGCTTTGGTGCGGCCCCGGCGGCATGGCCGCCCAGGAACGGCTAAAGTCCGCCCGTTTTCGGCCGATAGTCTATATGGCCGGCAAAGAACGGTCTTGACTGAGCGCCACCCTTTTTGCGGAAAGCGGAGGCCTTCTGGGCGCCCTGAATCGAATCAGCCGGCGGGCGCCGCGGCATCGGATCATTCTTGTAAGTGATCGAAAATTAATTTCTTGACTTGATTCCGGGCCGCTGACTATAGTCGCACCCACCTGAAGCCGCCCGGCCGATTTTCGGCAAGAGGTCGGTACCGGTGTGTGCGATCCACCGACCGCGGGGCCATCACCGTATGCGGGGAAAAATATCCTTCGTCGTCCTGACGCACAACGGCGCTGCGGCGCGGCAGTTTTGCATGTCGCGGGGGGTGCTGCGGTGGCTTCTGGTCCTGGCGGTCGGGTTGGCCGGGGCGGGAGCGTTCGTCGGGGTCGATTACGTGCAGCTCAAGCGCGCCGCGCTGCAGCTCGAACAGCGCGAGGCGGAGCTCACCGGCCTTCTCGGCAGCCAGAGCGGCGAGGTCGATCTCCAGCGGCGGCAGATCAGCGAGTTCGCCGAGCGGATCAACGCGCTCAAGGAGAAGCTCCTGGCCCTGAATCAGTTCGAGAAGAAGATCCGCGTCATGGCCGACATCGAAAAGCGCCCGGACGCGGGCCATCTCTTCGGGATGGGCGGCTCGATCCCCAAGACCATGGACCCCAAGGCGGCCTTCAGCGAGGAGCGCAACAGCCTGCTGCGCGAAATGCATGCCCAGACCACCCAACTGGACGTGGGACTGGTCAACCAGAGCGACAGCTTCAATGCGCTCGTCACCCACCTCGAGCGGCAGCAGCGGCTGCTCGCCTCTACCCCGACCATCCGGCCGATCGACCCGAGCGTGGAATCCTGGGTCTCCTCGAAATTCGACTGGCGCATCTCGCCCTTCACCAACCAGCGGGAGTTTCATAAGGGCTATGACATCGCCGCGCGCGAGGGGACGCCGATCTATGCCACCGCCGGGGGCGTCGTGACCTTCGCCGGCACCAAGGGGCTGCTCGGCAAAGCCATCATCGTCGACCACGGCCACGGCCTCACGACGGTCTACGGCCACTGCAGCCGGCTGCTCAAAGCCCAGGGGGAGAAGGTCGGCCGCTGGGACACGATCGCTCTGGTCGGAAACTCGGGCAGCAGCACCGGGCCTCACCTCCACTATGAGGTATGGGTGCACGGGGTGCCGGTCAACCCGGAAAAATATTTTCTCAACTGAACCGGCCGGTGCTGCCGGCCGCTTGCGAGTCTAAAAAGTTTCCCGCTTGGGATACCCCGTCGCCTGACCTGTTGTCCCTGCCTTCAAATCTGTTATAATTGCTTATCGAACGACACCACCAGAGAGGAAACGATTTCGAATGGTCATGAAGTTTCTCACCAAGGTCTTCGGCAGCAAGAACGAGCGGGACCTGAAAAAAATGCAGCCGGTCGTGGAGCGGATCAACGCGCTGGAGCCCGCCGTCCAGACGATGACCGACGAGGAGCTGCGCGCCCAGACCGGCCGCTTCAAGGAACGGGTCGAGCGCGGGGAGGCGCTGGAAGAGCTGCTGCCGGAGGCCTTTGCGGCCGTGCGCGAAGCCTCCCGGCGCACACTGAAGATGCGCCACTTCGACATGCAGCTGGTCGGCGGCATGGTGCTCCACGAGGGGAAGATCGCCGAGATGAAGACCGGCGAGGGCAAAACCCTGGTGGCGACCCTCCCGGCCTACCTCAACGCCCTCTCCGGGCGCGGCATGCACATCATTACCGTCAACGACTACCTGGCCCGCCGCGACACCGAGTGGATGGGGCACATCTTCCGCTTTCTCGGGCTTGCGGTCGGCACCATCGTGCACGGCTTGACGGATGCCGAGCGCCTGGTCGCCTACAAAGCCGACATCACCTACGGCACCAACAACGAGTTCGGCTTCGACTACCTGCGGGACAACATGAAGTTCGAGCGCGCCGGTCTGGTCCAGCGCGAGCTCCACTACGCCATCGTCGACGAGGTCGACAGCATTTTGATCGACGAGGCCCGGACACCCCTCATCATCTCGGGGCCGGCGGAGAAATCCACCGATCTCTATTACCATGTGAACGGGCTGATCCCGCGCCTCGCCCGGGAGCAGGACTACACCATCGACGAGAAAGCCCGCACCGCCACCCTGACGGAAGAGGGGGTGGCGCGCTGCGAGAAGCTCATGCAGGTGGACAACCTCTACGACCCGCTCCACATCGAGCTGCTCCACCACATCCAGCAGGCCCTCAAGGCCCACGCCCTCTTCAAACTCGACGTCGACTACATCGTCAAGGAGGGCGAGGTCATCATCGTCGACGAGTTCACCGGACGGCTGATGCCCGGGCGCCGCTACAGCGAGGGGCTGCACCAGGCCCTGGAGGCCAAGGAGGGGGTCACGATCGAAAACGAGAATCAGACGCTCGCGACCATCACCTTTCAGAACTACTTCCGCATGTACGCCAAGCTGGCGGGCATGACCGGCACCGCGGACACGGAAGCGGCGGAGTTCAAGAAGATCTACAACCTGGACGTCATGGTGGTTCCCACCCACAAGCCCATGATCCGTACGGACTTCGCGGACGTCATCTACAAGACCAAGCGCGAGAAGTACGAAGCGGCCCTGGACGAGATCGAGGCCCTGCACGCCACGGGCCAGCCCGTCCTGGTGGGCACGATCAATATCGACGTCTCCGAGCAGCTGAGCAAGAAGCTCAAGGTGCGGGGCATCCCCCACGAGGTGCTGAACGCGAAGCACCACGAAAAGGAGGCCGAAATCGTGGCGCGGGCCGGCCAACGGGGGGCCGTGACCATCTCGACCAACATGGCCGGCCGCGGCACCGACATCGTGCTGGGCGAAGGGGTGGTGGCGCTGGGCGGGCTGCACATTCTGGGCACTGAGCGGCACGAGTCGCGCCGCATCGACAACCAGCTGCGGGGCCGCTCCGGCCGCCAGGGGGACCCGGGCTCCTCGCGCTTCTACATGGCGCTGGAGGACGATCTGCTGCGCATTTTCGGCGGCGAGCGCATCACCGGCCTCATGGAAAAACTCGGCCTGGAGGACGGCGAGCCGATCGAGCACAACCTGATCAGCCGGGCCATCGAAAACGCCCAGACCAAGGTCGAGGCCCACAACTTTGAGATCCGCAAGCACCTGCTCGAGTACGACGACGTCATGAACCAGCAGCGCAAGGTCATCTACGAGCAGCGGCGCGAAATCCTGATGGG
>JBFYWX010000080.1:0-6007 GCA_041310825.1 Desulfobacteraceae bacterium
TTTACCGCATATCCTGTGGCACTACCTTTTTGGGCTCAGAAAATACCGGATGTAATGATTACAGAAGGTTACCCGCCAGGGACCGCTAAAAAACAGCGGCAACTGTCGAAGATCAGTTTAAGCTTTTATATTGACTTTCCAGTTGGTTCCGGGACATATTCACCAACTCGTCGGTCGGGAGAAGCGCCGGGCCGAGCAGATGATTTCACGGGGGGGGGAGGAGAGCATGCCGCAAGCGATTGTCATCAAGATCGGCAAACTGGAACTGAAGGGCGGGTTCAATGATACACCCGCCGGCCAGGCGATGGGAGCTGCACTCCCGATCGATTGCCGCTGGTCACGGTGGGGGAATGAATATTACGGTGCGACCACCCCTGCCTTCGGCAGCTATCCCGGACTGGCTACAGATCAGATGGAGGTCGGGGATTTGGCCTACCATGGGCCGAATGGGTGGTTCTGCCTGTTTTTCGGCCCGACACCGGCCAGCCGCAGCAGCGAGCCCCGCGCGGCCGTGCCTGTTCAGAAGGTCGGACGGGTCAGCGGAGACTGGGCCGCCTTAAAAGCCCTCGGCGACACCATCACCGCCAGGATCGAGTCGGCGTGATTACCTGTTTTCAAGCCGTGCGCGCTGCACGCGGCCACATGTGCAGCGCTAAACGCACCAGCGTGCTGCGGTCATTTCGGGCTGCGCCCGAAAATCCAGGCCATCCGCTGCGCCTTCCCCTCTATGTAAACCCGCTCCGCAACCGTAACGTCTAACAGCATCGAACAGTCATAAATCCTTATCCGGCGCTTTTTTGAACCGGGGTTCGGTTTGAGCTTTGGCACGATCGGGTGACGGTGATATAAGCAGTCCTCGTGAAGCCGAGCGAGTGCAACAAAAGCGGGCCTGCAGCCCCTCTCCTGCGCGCGGAGGAGAATGGCGGTCTTGTGAGCGCGGCAATTCTCAAACCGGAAAGGGGGCCCGGGCCGGAGGGCCTTCCGACCCGCACTGCGCCGGAAGCGGCGGACGCTGCGGAAGAGCGTGATTTGGTGCGTCGTGCCCAAAACGATGAGCCCAGGGCGATCGAAGTGCTCATCGGCCGCTATCAGAAGAAGGTGTACGGCATCGCCTATCAGTTTTGCGGCCTGGACAAAGCCGAGGCCCAGGATATGGCCCAGGAAGCGTTGCTGCATGTTTTCAAAAACATCAAGCGGTTTGAAGGCCGCTCCCGGTTTTCGACCTGGCTCCACCGGGTGGCCGTCAACGCCTGCCTGGACCTTCGCCGCCGCCGGCGCCGTTGGACCGAGTTGATTTTCCCCTGGCGCTCCGCGCAACCGGCCGATCGGCCGCCGCCGGACCCTATGGATCGCATTCCGGCCCCGCCGGAATGCGCGGACCCGTTGGCCCAGGTCACCGGCAACGAGCTCAAGCGGGATCTGGCGGCGGCCCTCGAGACCCTCTCGGGCCAGCAGCGCACCGTTTTTCAACTGAAAGTGTTTCAGGAGTTGAGCATTCCGGAGATTGCAGAGATTACGGGTCTATCCGAGGGAACCGTCAAGTCCCATCTTTTTCGTGCCACCCATGCCGTGCGGGCCCGGCTTCGGAGCTGAGTTGAGCCATAGCGTGGAAAGGAGAGCGCCATGCAAGCATGCCGTATCCATCACGAAACGCTGATCCTTGAGGCTACGGGCGAATTGAACGACGATGGGCTGCGGCAGCGTTGGGAAGCCCACCTCGAAATGTGTTCCGCCTGTCGGGCGGAAAAGGAGCGGCTGACTCGCCTGATAGGGAAGATGCGGGACACCGCGACTCCGGATGAGCTTTCCGGGGTCGCGGCGCACCTGATGGCCATGCGAGTGCTGCGGGAGATGCGCCGCCCGGCTCCGCGCCGGAGGGGCAGCGGCTGGCTGCCGCGGTTTGCTCCGGTCGGGGTCAGTCTGTTGGTGCTCGTGGCCGGGGTGGTTTATTATTTCCAGGACCACTTCCCGGGCACGGACAAGATGGCCGATCTGCGCATCGAAGAACAGGTGCTGTCGCAGGATATTGAAGTGATCCGGCAGCTTGATTTTTTGAGAAACTTGGATACGATTGAAAAACTGGTGCACGTCGTCGATGCCGAACCGTCCCCCGGCGGCGAGCCCACCAGCGACGTCCCCGGCCAGACGCAAGGGGCACGATCCACCCGCCATGCGTACGAACGAGCATGACATGAGCCGCCGCTTTTTTTGGCGGTCTTTCCGGCAGCCGGCGCTGGTCGTTGCGTTTTTACTCTCACTGAGCACTGCGGTGCCGGCAGCACCCCTGGCGTCGCGCCTTGTCCCGCCGCCTGTCCCTGCCGAGGTCCCCGATCTCTATAGCTCCCAGGCCGAATCCGTCGGCCGAGTCTTCCCAGCGCTTCTGGCCCAGGGTTCATCGCCCGACGACCGGCGCCGCATGCAGCGCCAGTATCAGGAATGGCAGGCCCTGCCGCCCGAGCAGAAAGACGCCTTGCGCCGGCGCATGGAAGACATGAAGCGCATGCCGCCGCAAGACCGGGACCGCTATCAGCAGCGCTACCGGCAGTGGGAGCAACTCCCGCCCGATGAGCGCCGCCGCATCGAAAACGACCTCAAGCGGTGGGACCGTTTGTCGCCCCAGGAGCGGGATTCCATTCAAAAGCGCTTCAAACCCTAAGCCTTCCTAACTCCTCCCGGCGAAAGCGCTCAGGGATGGAAGAAAGTCCCGGTATGCTTCCGCCGATCGCCTTCGGCTAAAAAAGTAAAAATAAAAGAGAAGAATTATTTCGGGTGCGGATCGCATCAGCGGCAGCAGAAGAAAATCGGAAGAGAACCCCGCCGCAACGCGGCGGTCGTTTAAACCCGGATGGCGGCCCCTTTCACCAGCAGCGCTCGCCCGGTGCGGACCTTTCACCCGATCGGGCCTGATGTGGTCCCATCGCGCCTGGAGGTGCGCGCCGGGTCACTTAAATGAATTGACAATCATTAAATTATTATTCCTCAGACAGCTTTCATTCCTCACTTCCATATCTCGCCGTTTACTCCATTTCATCGGCCCGCCTAGTTTTGAGAAGATAATTTCACATTTCTATGTTCTATCTTTCAATGCTTCATTGATCTATCTGAAATGAATAGTAATATTTCTATTTCCACCCCGGTGGAGCCTTTTCCATCCAAACGAGGAGATGTTATATTTGCAACACTAAATGTAGTGTGATATTTGAGCTTGACACACAATATTCACTTGGATATAATCTGCCTATATTTTTGGATCCACCAGTAACTATCTAAATTAAAAATAATTTATTCATTTATGCAGCGGGCGTTCATCAAATTATAAATTTTGGCTCGCAGGGAGTGTAATCAGAGTTACGGCAAGGCGGGCAACGGCGGCAGCCGCAGCATAAAAAATTGATAAAGTTAGCTATCGATAGCATACTTCATTTTTATAAAATAACAAATGCGGCGCGACGGCACGAGGAGGATTCGTGACCGAAGACCCCCTGGATCTGCCTGGAATGCGGGCCGATGCGGAGAGGAGGTTTGAATGCCCGTCGACTTCCCCCCTGCGGAGATGAAAGTCCTGCTGCTGTATGATTTCAACCCGCAGTGGACCTCCGAAGAAAAACAGGACGTCTCCGAGGCGCATACGCGGTTAACCGAACACCTCGGTTCGGCCGGCTTCTCCATCGACCTGCTCCCGGTCGTGGATCATCATTTCCCGGAAAAGCTGGACTCCTTCGACGCGCAGGCCTGTGTTCTCTTCAACTGGTGTGACGGGATTCCCGGCCTCCAGCACAGCGAGTGGATCGTTGCCCGGCATCTCGAGCAGCGGCAGTTCGTCTTCACCGGTTCGAGCTCCGCGACCCTGGCGCTCAGCTACGAAAAGCACCGCGTGAAGGAGATTCTCGACCGCCACGGGGTGCCCACCCCGTGTTGGAAGCTGTACACCTCATCGAAATCCAACGGTTGGCATCAGTTCCCGGCCATCGTCAAGCCCGCCATCGGCCACTGCAGCGAATGGGTCACCTCGGAATCGGTGGTCGTGGACGAAAAGGAGCTGCACGAGCGAATCTCCTACTTGATTGAAAAGGTGGGTCTGCCCGCCTTGGTGGAGGATTTCATCGACGGGCGGGAGTTTCATGTATCGTTATGGGGCAACGGCCGGGTCGAGATGCTGCCGCCGGCCGAGATGGATTTTTCCGCCCTGAACGACGTGCACGACCGGCTCTGCTCGTTCGACGCCAAATTCATGCCCGGTTCGGTTCACTACGAAAAAATCCAGACCGTCATTCCCGGCGCCCTCCGGGAGGCCGAGCAGGCGGAACTGGAACGGGTGTGCATGGCGGCCTACAAAGCCATCGGCTGCCGGGATTACGGGCGCATCGACCTGCGCCTGCGGGACGGTGTATTCTACGTGCTCGACATCAACCCCAACCCCGACATCAGCGAAGACGCGAGCATGGCCAGCGCGGCCGAGTTCGCCGGGTACTCGCACGGTGACATGGCGCGCTATCTGATCAAGCTGGCCGCCAAACGCCACCCGGTGTATGGCCGTCGAATGGCCCCCCCGCCCGTTGACCCCCGTTCCCTGAACTGACGGATCTCAGCGCCCCGTTGTCAGAAATCAAGTTCTGATCGTACTTGCAGGAGCGGCTCCCGGCCTTCGCAGCCAGGCTGCTTCGGCTGGAGCAGGCTCCAGCAACACTGGCGTCGCGGAAACCAGCCTTTGCCCCCGGCTACGGCGGTCAGGAGATGCCGCTCCCACAGAAAGAAATCCCAACTTGCGTGGAAAGCCTGGCGTTTGCGTAAAAACGGTGCGGTCCGGCTGCGGGAGAGCGATGATTCGGTGCCTTATTTGACCGTCCACGGAAACGGCAGGTTGAACTTCGACCGGCCATCCCCGTCGCAAAGCCCCCAGTGCGGGCCGATACTTTCGGCTTCCGACTTCCAGGGTTCATCGAACATCTCGAAGATAAACAGGCTGAGGCCCTCGGCCCGGGCCAAACGACTCACGCCTTGCAGATAGAACGCCTGCTGGTCGCGGCCGGGAACGGCCGCCCCCTTCGCCGGACCTGCGCTCGGCCACCCCGTCTCCCCCACTACGATCGGTTTCCCACCGGCACCGTAAAGCTCCCTTAGGCGCCGCAAAGCGCCGCCAAATGACGCAACCGCCTCGGCGGGCCCGGTCCCGTTATAGAAGGGGTAAACATTCACCATCACCACATCGCTGGCGGCCCCCAAAGGCGCTCCTTGGGCCGCATGGCGTTCTACTGCCGCCAGCATCGACATGGCGCTCGTCACACGGACCCGGGTGCGCGTGGAACCGGTCAGGGCACGGCGCACGGACTCAATGTCCGCGACCAACTGCGCGACCGATACGGGCTCGCGGCAGGCCTCGGGTTCACCGGCGAGGCATTCGTTGCCGACGACAATGCCCGTCACGTTGTCAAAGGCGTTGGCGAGGCGCGCGGCCTCGTTCATCTGGGCCCGGGTGTGGTGAAGATCGTCCGGGTCATCGTGGTTCCGCCCGCAGACATAGACGCCTACCCACAGCTTCAGGTGCGGGTGGCAGCGGTGGGCGATCGGGACGATTCGGTTCAACCCGTTGGCAAGGCCGAAGATCCGGACCTGCTCGAATCCCGCCGCCGATATCAGGCCGAGATCCGATTCGATCTGCTCGGCTGGAATGGGGGCGGCCAGGTGGGGGCTTTGCCCGGGGCGGTGGAAAGGGCCGTAGTTCACGCCGATCGGGTCGGGTTCTCTTCCCAGGGCGGTGGTGCCGATGAACAGGCAGGCCGCCGCGGCGGCGGTGGCCGCGAGCTTTCGGAAGAGTCCCGGAAGGAGCCGCATGGCGTCAGGGAGTGAGCCGCTTCCAGCGCACGGTGTAGCCTGCGCGGATGCCGAACCGGTCGGCGAAGCCAGCCATGGTTTCAACCACCATGAGGGCGGAGGCGGCGGAGGCGTAGTGCCGGTCCGACATCGGCGTCGTCCGGTCGGCGATATTGATTACCCGGCGGGAGGCATC
>JBFYWX010000094.1:0-2614 GCA_041310825.1 Desulfobacteraceae bacterium
TTGTGTACAATATTTTTACACGCCCCAGCAAAACCAGACTGGCATTGTGTTTACAAAGATTTAAATTCTGTCCAACTTTTTAACTTTTTTGGTTCCGGCTTGTCCGGGTTGGGCATTATAGCGCATTATAGGCATTCTTCTTTTTTGAGATTCTCCCCATGAAGCCCACCACGCTCTATAAACCGATCTGCTGGATCCTGGCGGCGGCGCTTTTGGTCGTCGGGGTTCCTCCGCGCCCGGTGTCGGCCATCACCCTGGGGGAGGAGGAGGAACTCTCGCGCCAGATCATGCGGATCATTTTCAAGCGTTTTGAAATCGTCGATGACCCCTACATCTCCGCCTACGTCACCCGGGTGGGCCGGCGCATCCTTGCCGCTCAGCCGGAGCAGCCGTTCCGGTACTATTTCTACGTGATCAAGGACGACTCCTACAACGCCTTCGCCACCCCGGCCGGCCACATCTTTGTCCACACGGGCCTGCTCCAGACTATGGACCGGGAGGAGGAGCTGGCCGGGATCCTGGCGCATGAAATCGCCCACGTCCACTTGCGGCACATCTCCCAGAAGATCGACATGGCCAAGAAGGTGGGATGGGCCCAGCTGGCCGGGATCGCCGCCGGCGTCCTGCTCGGTGCGGCCGGCGGCGGGGCGGCGCTGGGCAGTGCCATGGTCTTGGGGTCGCAGGCGGCCGGGGCGACGGCGCAGCTCGCCTTCAGCCGCGAAAATGAAATGCAGGCCGACCAGACCGGGCTCAGGCTCCTGGTCGATGCCGGCTACCGGCCCGAAGACCTGGTGACGATCCTGAGAAAGATCCGGGCCAAGCAGGTCTGGGGCAAGGGGCAAGTCCCCGTCTACATGATGACCCACCCGGCCATCGAGGACCGCATCGTCTACACCGAAAACTGGGTCGAGGACAACGCCGCACTGCACAAGCCCCTCGTATGGGCCGACTCGGCGCCGTTTGACCGCGTCCAGACCCGGCTGCTCGCCGCGATGGAGAACGTGGGCCCCGAGCTGGAGCGGTTGTCGGCTGCAGTCGCGGCCGAGCCCGAAAACGTGCTCGTCCGCCACCGCTACGCGATGGTCCTCGCCCGCGCCAACCGCTGGGACGAGGCCATCGCCCAGCTCCAGCAGGCGCTCTCCCGGCGGGCCTTCGACGGCTATCTGCTGCGGGACCTGGGCAAGGTGTACCTGCTCTCCGGGCGCCTGCAGCAGGCGCTGAAGGCGCTCGAAGGCACCCGGATGACCCTCCCCGACGACCCCGACGCCCTTTTCTTTTTTGGCCGCGCCCAACAGGAATCCGGCAACCTGGGCGAAGCGGCGAGCCTCTACCAGGCCGTGATCCAGCGTATGCCCGAATACCGCAATGCCTATTATTTCCTGGGTCAGGTGCAGGGGCGGCAGGGGGCGATGGCGGAGGCTCATTACCACCTGGGTCTCTACCACCTGCGCGGGTTCGATTACAAGACGGCGGCCGCCCAGTTCCGGCAATCGCTGCGCAACAACCCCGGCCCTGAACGGCGCGAACGGGTCTAGCAGCTCCTCAAGCAGATGGATGTCGAGATCAAGGAGGAAAAGAAGGCCCTCGAAGGATAAACAGACGGCGCCTGGGCGCCGTCTGTTTATACCAGAAACAATATGAAATGGCGGCGCCGGCCGCCATTTCATGGGCGGTCGAATCGGGTGAAATGCATGGAGAAGGTGCCCCGGCCTTGAGTGGCGGAGCGCAGAGCGGTGGAGTAGCCGAACATGCGCGACAGGGGCACCTCCACGGTGATGACCTGGATCCCCAGCCGGTGGTCGATGGATTCGATTTTGCCGCTGCGGGCGTTCAGATCGCCGATCACCTCGCCCAGAAACGCTTCGGGCACCAGCACCTCCGCGGTCATAATCGGCTCCAGCAGTAACGGGTTGCCCCGGGAGAGAGCTTCCTTACAGGCCATGGAGGCGGCCACGGTGAAGGCGAGCTCCGTGCTGAGGCTGTCCCGCGCGGCGGCTCCCGTGAGCGTGAGGCCGACATCGACGGCGGGGTAACCGGAGAGGGGCCCGCTCTCCAGCGATTCGAGGGCTCCCTTGCGGGCGGCGGCGAGCAGTGGCGGCGGCAGGCTGCCCTCGGCCACCGCAACGGCAAAGGTCGAGCCCGCCCCGCGCTCTCGCGGGGCGGCCGCCAGAGTGACTTCGGCGAACTGGCGCTGCCCGGCGATCTCCCGGTCGAAGACCACCGTGGCCTCGGCCCGCGTCCCGATCGCCTCGCGGTACATGACCTGCGGCTTGCCGACGTTGACCGCCGTGTTGAACTCCCGCTGCATCCGGCTGATGATGATCTCGAGGTGCAGCTCCCCCATGCCGGAGAGAATCGTCTGCCCGGTGTCTTCGTCCTGGCGCACCCGCAGGGTGGGGTCTTCAGCGGCGAACTTCTCGAGCACCTCGTTCATCCGTTCCTGGTCGCTGTGGGTCTTGGGCTCGACCGCAATGGAGATCACCGGTTCGTAGAACTCGATTTTCTCGAGCAAGACCGGCGCCTCCGGCGTGCAGAGCGTGTCACCGGTGGAGGAGTCCTTGAGCCCGACCACCCCCACGATGCTGCCCGCGCCGGCCTCCTCGATGCGCTCGCG
>JBFYWX010000139.1:0-5238 GCA_041310825.1 Desulfobacteraceae bacterium
TTGTAAAGCTCGAAACCACCCCCTAAATCCATAGACACACGCTGAATCGGTCTCTAATCGCAACCACCCGAATTGTTTTGTTATTCTCTATAGCGTTTGCCTGTGACTGTCGAACCCAGGAGGCATTCTCCTCCCCCCCTTCCCCTTGAACCGGCTCACCGATCTGTGCTACCCCTTGGTTGCTGAGACTCATCACCCAGAAGGGAGGATGCCGGGTATGAACCACCTGATCGTGTTGGTTGTTGCGGCGGCGGCGCTCGTTCTCGGGGCGGGGCCGGGGGCGGCGGCCGGGGTTCCTGTGAGCGAGGCCACGCAGACCTGCATCGACTGCCACACCATCATCCACCCGGGGATCGTCGCGAGCTGGCAGAAAAGCCGCCACTCCCAGGTGACCCCGGGCCAGGCCCTGGCGGTCAAGGGGCTCGGGCTGAAAGTCTCGAGCAAGGAGGTGCCGCCCGCTCTCAAGGAGACGGCGGTGGGCTGTGCGGAGTGCCATACCCTCCGGCCCGAGGCGCACGCGGACAGCTTCGAGCACAACGGCTACGAGATCCACATCGTCGTCAGCCCCGGGGACTGCCGCACCTGCCACGCCCAGGAGGCGGAGCAGTACACCCGGAACATCATGTCCCATGCCTATCGGAACCTTGCGGACAACAAGGTCTTCAACGACCTGGAGCACACCATCCTCGGCGGAATCGAACGCAAAGCCGGCAAGATCACCCTGCAGCCCGCGCATGCGGCCACCAAGGCCGAGGGCTGCTACTACTGCCACGGGACCGTGCTCAAGGTGACCGGCACCGAGACGCGCAACACGGAAATAGCCGGTGAGCTGCAATTCCCCGCGATCGAGGGCTGGCCCAACCAAGGGGTGGGGCGGGTGAACCTGGACGGGACGTTAGGCTCCTGCTCGGCCTGCCATACCCGCCACCAGTTTTCGATCGAGATGGCGCGCAAGCCTTACACCTGCAAGGAGTGCCACGTCGGGCCGGATGTGCCGGTGTTCAAGGTCTACGAGGCGAGCAAGCACGGCAATATCTTCTCCACCCACCACAAGGAGTGGGAGTTCAACGCCGTGCCCTGGGTCATCGGCAAGGATTTCACCGCGCCGACCTGCGCCGCCTGCCACGTGAGCCTGGTCGTCAACACCGAGGGCGCGGTGGTGGCCGAGCGTTCCCACCAGATGAACGACCGGCTGCCCTGGAGGATTTTCGGGCTGATCTACGCCCACCCTCACCCGCGGGAGCCGGACACGACCATCATCCGCAACAAGGACGGGCTGCCGCTGCCGACCGACTTCGAGGGCGGGCTCGCGACCCCCTTCCTGATCGACGCGGCCGAGATGGACAAGCGGCGCCGGACCCTGCAGGCCGTGTGCCTCGCTTGCCACGGCAGCTCCTGGGTGGACGGCCACTGGGCCCGCTTCGAGAAGACCCTGGCCGAGACCAACGCCAAGACCCTCACCGCGACCCGGATCCTCCTCGATGCCTGGACGGCCGGCTATGCCGCCGGGCCGGCCAAGGGCGCCAGCCCCTTCGACGAGGGCCTCGAGCGGCGCTGGGCGGACACCTGGCTGATCTACGCCAACACCATCCGCTTTGCCTCCGCCATGGCGGGCGGCGGGGACTACGGGGTCTTCGCCGACGGGCGCTACCAGCTGAACAAGGCCACCATGGACCTGCACGACTGGCTGGAGCTGCGGCGCCGGCTGCCGCCCGCGAAAAAGCCATGACGCCGGCGGCTTACCCCGGGATCCAGGCGGCGCGGGTCCGGCCGCTGAACGGCCGCGAGCCCGTTCAGGGCCACTACGTGCTCTACTGGATGCAGCAGTCCCAGCGCGCAGAGACAAACCATGCGCTCGAAGCCGCCGTGCACGAGGCGAATGCCCGGGGCCTGGGGGTGGTGGCCGCCTTCGGTCTGACCGACGACTACCCCGAGGCCAACCTGCGCCACTACACCTTCATGCTGGAGGGGCTGGCCGAGACCGCCGCGGCCCTCGCGCGGCGCGGGGCGACCCTGGTCGCCCGGCGCGGCTCTCCGCCCGACGTCGCGCTCGAGCTGGGGCGCGCGGCCGCACTCATCGTCTGCGACCGCGGCTACCTTCGCCACCAGCGGGTTTGGCGCGAGAAGGTGGCCGTGAAAGCCTCCTGCCCCGTCATCCAGGTGGAGAGCGACGTCGTGGTGCCGGTCGAGGCGGCCACGCTCAAGGCCGAGATCGGGGCGCGCACCCTGCGCCCGCGGATTCACCGCCGGCTTGCCGAATTCATGGTGCCGCTCGCGGAGATCCCGCTCACGGTCAGGGATGCCGGCCGGGGGCTGGCAGGCCTCGATTTAAGCGACCCTCAGGCGATCCTGAAGAGTCTCCGTATCGACCGCAGCGTCGGGCCCGTGCGCCGCTTCGCGGGCGGGACGGCCGCGGCCCGGCGCCGCTTCGCGGGTTTCCTGAAAGAGCGCCTCGCGCGCTACGCCGACAACCACAACCAGCCCCAGACCGACGATGTCTCCATGATCAGCCCCTACCTGCACTTCGGCCAGATCTCGCCCCTCTATCTCGCCCTGGCCGTGTCGGCGGCGGAGGCGCCGCAGGCGGCGAAGGATGCCTTTCTGGAGGAGATGATCGTCCGCCGCGAGCTCGCCTGCAACTTCACCCACTTCACCGCGAACTACGACCAATTCGCCTGCATCCCGGGCTGGGCGCGGGTGAGCCTGGCCGAACACCGCCGCGACCGCCGGCCCCACGTCTACTCCGTTCGGCAGCTTGAAAACGCCGAGACCCACGACCCGTACTGGAACGCGGCCATGCGCGAGATGGTCTGCACCGGCTTCATGCACAACTACATGCGCATGTACTGGGGCAAGAAGATCCTGGAGTGGTCGCGAAGCCCGCAGGAGGCCTTTGCCGCGACGCTTGCCCTCAACAACAAGTATTTCATCGACGGCCGCGACCCCAACTCCTTCACCGGGGTGGCCTGGATCTACGGCATCCACGACCGGGCCTGGCCCGCGCGCCCCGTCTTCGGCAAGGTGCGCACGATGATGGCCTCCGGCCTCGAGCGCAAGTGCGACATCCGGGGCTACGTGGAGAAGGTGGAGCGCTTGTGCGGGGAGAATGGAGTAGAATGAAAATAATGCCTATAATGCCTATAATTGCTAAAATGGCAGGGACTTAAAAAAGGGTACAGGGCAGGAGATATGGGGAAGGTGAATGCATAGAATGCGCTAGAATGCCTACAATGGAAGGATTAAGTCGATGCCCATTCCGGCGGGCCGTTGCAGGCCCTATCGCTCCGAAATTAATGCTTTTCTCCTCTAATTATAGGCATTCTAGGCATTATAGCGCATTTTAGGCATTGCATCGTTATAGGCATTCTAGGCATTCACAAATTTCATTGCGGCATTAGAGCGATTCTCATGTCCAAGTCTTCTCCCCCAAAAACCTTGCGGCTGATCCTTGGCGATCAGCTCAATTCCGTGCACTCCTGGTTCAGGCGGCCGGAGGCGCGGGCGGCCTATGTGCTGATGGAGGTGCGCCAGGAGACGGACTACGTCAAGCACCATATCCAGAAGGTGGCCGCCTTCTTCGCCGCCATGCGCGCGTTTGCCCGGCAGCTGCGCGCTCAGGGGCACCGGGTGATCTACCTCGCCCTCGACGACCCGCAAAACCGCCAGGGGATCCCCGCGAACATCGAGCAACTCATCCGGGCCGAGGGGTTCGGCCGCTTCGAGTACCTCCTGCCGGACGAGCACCGGCTGGACCGCCAGTTGAAGGAGTTGGCCGCCGCGCTGCCGGTGCCCGCGGCCGCCGCCGACAGCGAACACTTCCTCACCGAACGGGGGGAGCTTGCGGAAATGTTCGCCGGCAGGAAGCGCTTCCTGATGGAATCCTTCTACCGCCGGATGCGCAAACGCCACGGGGTCCTGATGGAGGGGGAGACGCCGGCGGGAGGGGCCTGGAACTTCGATCAGGAGAACCGCACCCCCTACGACGGGCGGGTGCCGATCCCGGAGCCGCTTCTCTTTGCAAACGATGTGCGGGAGATCGCCGCCACGATCACGCGGGCAAAGGTCTCCACCTTCGGCGAGATCGACCCCGGCCGCCTCGCCTGGCCCGTCGACCGCGCCCAGGCGCTTGCCCTGCTCGCGGCCTTCATCCGCGACGGGTTGCCCCACTTCGGCACCTACCAGGACGCCATGACCCTCACCAGCTGGGCGCTTTTCCACTGCCGGCTCTCGTTTGCATTGAACACCAAGATTCTCCACCCCCTGGAGGTCGTCACGGCGGCCGTGGACGCCTGGAAGGGCGCCCCGCGCCGGATCGCGCTCCACCAGGTGGAGGGCTTCGTGCGCCAGATCCTGGGCTGGCGGGAGTACATGCGCGGGGTCTATTGGGCGCTCATGCCGGGGCTCGCGCGGATGAATTTCTTCGACCACGATCGGCCGCTGCCCGACTTCTACTGGACCGGTGAGACCCGCATGCGCTGTCTGGCGGCGGCGATCGGCCAATCCCTGCGTCACGCCTACGCCCACCACATCCAGCGGTTGATGCTGACCGGGAACTTCGCACTTCTGACCGGCGTCCACCCGGACGCGGTGGATGCCTGGTATCTCGGCATCTACATCGACGCCGTCCAGTGGGTGGAGATGCCCAACACCCGCGCCATGAGCCAGTTCGCCGACGGGGGCATCGTCGCCACCAAGCCCTACGTCTCCTCCGCCAACTACATCCGCCGCATGAGCGACTACTGCAGCGCCTGCGCCTACGACCCCCGGCAAAAACACGGCGCGGGCGCCTGCCCCTTCAACTCGCTCTACTGGGACTTCTACGCCCGCCACCGGCAGAAGCTTGCCGCCAACCCGCGGATCGGCATGATGCGGCGCACCTGGGACCGCATGGCCGCTACCGAGAAAAAGCGCATCCTCAAGCAGGCCGAAGCCTACCGGGGGGATCTCGACCGGCTGTGAGGCGGGATGGGGGGGGGGAAATAGTAACGAGTAACGGGTAACGAGTAACGAGGAACGGGTAACGAGTAACGGGTAACGAGTAACGGGTAACGGGTAACGAGGGGAAAGAAAAAGTCGGAGTTCCGAGTCGGAGTCGGAGTGGGATAGGCAATGCCTATAATGCGCTAGAATGCCCAACCCGGACGAGCCGGAACCAAATAGGGAAAAACAGTTCAAGCCGCCCAGGCGGTTTGATATAAACAGGCCACCCCTATCAGAATGGGAGGCCGAGCATGGAGC
>JBFYWX010000175.1:0-3296 GCA_041310825.1 Desulfobacteraceae bacterium
GTGCGCACCGGGGGCTACGCGGAATTCATCGGCCGGGAGCCCTCCCCCCCGGGGTTGATCGAGGACATGCGCGGAACCGTCATCGGAGAGCACCGGGGGCTTCACCGTTTCACCGTCGGCCAGCGACGGGGGATCAACCGGCCGGCGGCCCGTCCCTACTACGTGGTGCGTCTCGACCGGGAGCGCAACCGCCTGGTGGTCGGCACCCAGCAGGACCTGCTCGCCCCCGCCTGCCGCGTGGTGGCGATCAACTGGATCGCCCCTTCCCCCGGCGCTCCGGTGCGGGTCGCCACCCGGGTGCGCTACCGCACCCGCGAGGTCCCCTCTACTCTGACGCCGTTTGATCCCGACAGCGCCATCGTCCGCTTCGACGCGCCGCAGTCCGCCGTGACCCCCGGCCAGGCCGCCGTGTTCTACGCCGGGGAGGAGGTGCTGGGCGGTGGGTTCATCGCGTCCGGCGAGGGGGTGGCAGCATGAAGTCGTTCAAGATCATCACCTTCGGCTGCAAGGTGAACCAGGCCGAGTCCGAAGCCCTGGCGCAGGAGCTGAAAGGCCAGCGGTGGCGGCCGGCCGACCTCCGGGAGCCGGCCGATCTTTGCGTGATCAACACCTGCGCCGTCACCCGCAGGGCCACCCAGCAGTCCCGCCAGGCCGTGCGCCGGGCCATCCACGAAAACCCCGGCGCCTGCGTGGTGGCAACCGGATGCTGCGCCCGGACCGACCCGGCGGCGTTTAGCGCAATCGCGGGACTGGACCACGTCCTCAGCCGTACCGGTGCGGCCGATCTCTCCGCGCGGATCGGCGGCGGCGGCGGCCCGGACGGATGCCGTTGCCCCCACCCTCCGGCACCGGCCGCCTGCGAGCCTGGTTTCGCCGCGGCGGCCCCGGCGCCATCCGAAAACCGCACCCGTCCTTTTTTTAAAATCCAGGACGGCTGCGACGCCTTCTGCGCTTACTGCATCGTACCCTACGCCCGCGGGCCGAGCCGCAGCCTGCCGTTTGATGCCGCCGTGGCGGGCATTGCCGGCCTGGCGGCAGCGGGGGTGCCCGAGGTGGTGTTGACGGGGATCCACCTCGGCCGCTACGGGCGCGACCTCGCACCGCCCAGGGACCTCCTCGATCTGCTCACGGCCGTGCGCGAGCTGCCCGGCACGATCCGGGTGCGCCTCAGCTCCATCGAACCTTTAGAGCTGACCGATCCGATCCTCGCTCTCGCCGGAGCGTCGGAGCGCTTCTGCCGCCACTTCCACGTTCCGCTCCAGAGCGGGGACCGGGGCGTCCTTGAGCGGATGGGCCGGCCCTACACCCCCGAAGCCTTCACCGGGCGGGTGGAGGCCATTTTGCGGGCGATGCCGGAGGCCGCCGTCGGGACCGATCTCCTGGTCGGGTTTCCGGGGGAGACCCCGGCGGCGTACGCGGCCACCTGCTCCCTGGTTGAACGCCTGCCCCTCGCCTACCTGCACGTGTTTCCCTTCTCACCGCGGCCCGGGACCGCCGCCTTCGATTTCCGCGACCGGGTGCCGGCGGCCGTCGTCAAGGAGCGTTGCCGCCGGTTGCGACGGATCGGCCGGGAAAAGCGGGGGCATTTCTACCGCCGCTTCGTCGGCCGGCGCCTGTCGGTGGTGGTCGAGACCCGCCGGGACCCTGCGACCGGCCTGCTCAAGGGGGTCTCCTCAAATTACCTGCCGGTGCTCTTTACGGGCCCCGCTGAGCTGAGAAACACCCGGGCCGAGGTCCGCATCGAGCGCGAGCAGGAGGGACGCCTGCTCGGCTCCCTCTGATGGCACCGCCGATATCCGGCTTGACTCAGGCGGCCGGACATTCTATTTGGAATTCTTACAGGTGTTTCAGCCCGTCGCTCTCCTTTTTCTTCAGCACCACGGGTCTTGAGGCGGGTGCCGCAAGACCGCTTTGCCGGGGAGCGCTTCCCGACAACACGTCAGCAGAAAGGAAGGTCCGCATGATCCGACGTCGTATCTGGGGGTTCGTCATCCTGTCGCTGTGTCTCCTCTGCCTGGCCGCGGCCCCCGCCCTGGCCGGCGAAACCATGGACAAGATCGAAAAGAGCGGAAAGATCAAGGTCGGCTTCCGCGAGGACTCCATCCCGTTCGCCTTCATCGACCCGAAAGTGGGCAAGCAGGTGGGCTTCTCGGTAGACATGACCCAGCTTCTGGCCGAAAACCTCTCCACCTACTTCGGCAAGAAGATCGCGATCGAGCCGGTGACCATCACGACCAAGACCCGCATCCCGATGATCGTGAACGGCACGACGGATGTCGAGATGGGTTCCACCACCTACACCCAGGAGCGCGAGGATGTGGTGGACTTCAGCCTGACCTTCTTCTTTTCCGAAACGAGCTTCCTCGTGCCCGCCGACAGCCCGATCAAGACCAAGGCCGATCTGAACGGCAAGCGTTTGGGCGGGGCGCGCGGCACCACCAACCTCAGGGCCATCGAAGACCAGGCGGCGGCCGGCGACTACAAGCCCAAGGAAATCGTGACGACCGAGGGCCATGCCCAGGGTTTTCTGGCGCTGAAGACCGGTAAAATCGACGCCTACGCCACGGACCGCAGCCTGCTCGAGGGCCTGCGCATGAAGGACGAGAAACCGGAGGCCTGGCGGACGGTGGACTTCGCCATCGCCTACGAACCCTACGGGTACATGATGCGCGAGAACGACTCGGATTTCCGGGACTTCGTCAACAACACCATCCTCTGGGCGATCAAGACCGGCAAGTTCGACACGCTCTACGACAAGTGGATGGGGCCGAAAGGCATGGTGCCGATCCCCATGTCCCAGGCCTACAAGGACTACCTCCAGCTCATCGTCTACCCCATGGACGAGGGGTGGCTGAAGAAGAAATAAGGACTCAAGGGGTCCAGGGGTCGAGGGGCCAAGGGATAAGGCTGCAATCCCTTTCCTTCACTCGACCCCTTGAACCCTTGGACCTTCGGACCCTTTTCTCATGCTCGCATACAAATTCGACTGGGGCGTTCTCTATCGCCAGCCTTATTTGGACTGGCTGCTCCAGGGCCTGTGGATGACCATCCAGCTGGGCTTACTGGCCTGGGTCATCGCGCTCGTCCTGGGCATTTTATTCGGCACCCTGCGCTCGGTCCCCCTCCGGCCGCTGCGGTTCCTGGGGGCCCTATACGTCGAGGTCTTCCGGAACATCCCCTTCCTGGTGCAGCTCTTCTTCTGGTTTTACGCCGGGCCCATGCTCTTCGGCCAGACGCTTCAGTTCAAGATCAACTCCATCTCCGGGCTCAACTACTACGTGGCCGTGGTCGCTCTC
>JBFYWX010000188.1:0-3900 GCA_041310825.1 Desulfobacteraceae bacterium
GGGCGGGGAGCTCAACACCTGCTACAACGCTCTGGACCTGCACGTGGAGAGCGGCCGCGGCAACCAGCCGGCCCTGATCTACGACAGCCCCGTCACCCAAACCCTGAAGACCTTCACCTACAGCGAGCTGCGCGACGAGACCGCGCGCTTCGCGGGGGCCCTGGCGGCCCAGGGGGTTGAGAAAGGGGACCGGGTGATCATCTACATGCCGATGATCCCCGAGGCCGTGATCGCCATGCTGGCCTGCGCCCGGCTGGGGGCGGTGCACTCGGTGGTCTTCGGCGGTTTTGCCGCCCGGGAACTCGCTGTCCGCATCAACGACGCCAGGCCCAAGGTGATCGTGTCGGCCTCCTGCGGGATCGAGGTCAACCGCGTCATCCCCTATAAACCGCTCCTGGACGGCGCCATCGAAATGGCCGAGGCCAAGCCGCAGCGCTGCGTCATCGTGCAGCGGCCGATGCAGGCGGCCGAGATGAAGCCGGGCCGCGACCACGACTGGAACGAGGTCATGGCCGCAGCCCGTCCCCATGACTGCGTGCCGGTCAAGGCCACCGACCCGCTCTACATTCTCTACACCTCGGGCACCACCGGCATTCCCAAGGGGGTGGTGCGCGACAACGGCGGGCACGTCGTGGCCTTAAAATACACCATGAAGGCCATCTACAACGTGGAGGCCGGCGACGTCTACTGGGCCGCTTCGGATGTCGGCTGGGTGGTGGGCCACTCCTACATCGTCTACGCCCCGCTCTTCAAAGGGTGCACGAGCATCCTCTACGAGGGCAAACCGGTCGGCACCCCGGATGCCGGGGCCTTCTGGCGGGTGATCTCCCAGCACAAGGTCAAGTGCCTCTTCACCGCGCCCACGGCCTTCCGGGCGATCAAACGCGAGGACCCCAACGCCGAGAAGATGAAGCAGTATGACCTCTCCGGTTTCAAGGCGCTCTTTTTGGCCGGCGAGCGGCTGGATCCGGACACCCTGCGTTGGGCGCTGAACAGCCTGAAGGTGCCGGTGATCGACCACTGGTGGCAGACCGAGACCGGCTGGGCGATTGCCGCCAACTGCATGGGGCTCCACCACTTCCCGGTCAAGGAAGGCTCCCCCACCAAGCCCGCCCCGGGCTGGAGCCTCGCCGTGCTCAACGTGGACAAGCAGCCGGCGGAGGCCGGGCAGGTCGGGGCCCTGGTGGCGAAGCTGCCGCTGCCCCCCGGGACCCTGCCCACCTTGTGGAACAACGACGCGGGGTTTCTGACGTCCTACATGGAGGAGTTCCCCGGCTTCTACAAGACGGCGGATGCCGGCTTCATCGACCCGGAGGGCTACGTCTACGTCATGTCGCGCACGGACGACATCATCAATGTGGCCGGCCACCGGCTCTCCACCGGCGCCATGGAGGAGATCCTCTCGGACCATCCGGATGTGGCCGAGTGTGCGGTCCTGGGGGTCGAGGATGCCCTTAAGGGCCAGGTGCCCATCGGGTTCATGGTGCTCAAGGCCGGCGTCGCGCGCAAAGCGGAGGAGATCGTCCAGGAGGTGGTCCGGATGGTCCGGGAGCGCATCGGCCCGGTGGCCTCCTTCAAAACCGCCACGGTGGTCAAACGGCTGCCCAAGACCCGCTCCGGCAAGATCCTGCGCGGTACGATCCAGAAGATCGCCGACAACAAGGAGTGGAAAATGCCGGCCACCATCGACGACCCGGCCATCCTGGATGAAATCTCCCAGGCACTGACCACCATCGGCTATGCCCTTGCGCGCAAGGGCTGAACCGGGTTCGTGCGGCGAACGGAACTTCCAAAGGTGAGCCATGGCCAAGAAGATCCTGATTGTGGACGATGAGCCCGGCATCATCGTGGCGTTGCAGTTCTTGATGGAGCAGAACGGGTACGAGACCATCGTGGCGTTCAGCGGTGAGGAGGCCATGGAGGCCGTCGCGCACCATCGCCCGGACTTGATCATGCTCGACATCATGCTGCCGGTGGTGGATGGGTTCGAGGTCTGCCAGCGGGTGCGCGAAAACCCGGCCTGGGGCGGCATGCGCATCGTGCTCCTCACCGCCCTGGGGGGCGAGGCCCACGTGACCAAGGGGCTGGATCTGGGCGCGGACGCCTATGTCACCAAGCCTTTTTCCAACGCCGAACTGCTCGCCAAGGTCAACGAGCTGCTGGGATGCCGCAGCTGACACGCAACCGCTCGTTCATGTGGTTCGTCCTGGTGTCGGTGCTGTTTTTCGCCGGCGTGGGGGCGAGTTTTGCGGTGATGCTCTGGCACGCGCTGGCTCCGGCCGAGCAGGACATGCTCCTGGGGCTGATGGGCCGGCAGGCGAGCTACCTGTTCGGAGCCGCGGTGCTCCTGCTCGCGGGGCTGGGGTTCGCCCTCGACTGGGTGTTCCGGCTTTACGTGCTCCCCATCGATCGCATCACCGAGGGGACCGCCCTCATCTACCGCTCCAACCCCGCCCACCGCCTGGCGCTGGAAGGCAGCCCGGACGTCATGCGCCTGGCGGCCGTCATCAACGCGGCGGCCGACCGCTTCGAGGAGCTGAACCGCTCGGTCACGGAGCGCATCGCCGAGTCGAGCGCACGCCTGGAGCAGGAAAAGAGCATCTTCTCGGTGGTGCTCGCCGAGTTGCCGGAAGGGGTCGTGATCTGCAGCCCGCAGGGGCGCATCATGCTCTACAACGGGCGGGCCCGGGAATTGCTGGAGACCGCTCACGCCCACACGCCCTTGTCGCGGCCCTCCCCGGCGGGCGGTTGGGTCGGCCTTGGCCGTTCCATTTTCGGTGCCATTGCCAAGCCCCTGCTGGCGCATGCCCTGGATGACATCGACGAGCGGCTGCGCCGGGGCCGGGCCGATACGGTCTCCACCTTTGCCATGCTCGGCGGTAATGAGCGGATTCTGCAGGTGGCGGTGGTGCCGATTCTCAGCCCGCGGCGCGAGCTTTCCGCGTTCGGGCTGATCCTGAGCGACGTCTCGGGCCCCACCGAGGCGTTTCAGCGCGCGGAGGCGATGTTTCACACCTTCGCCCGGACCATGCGCAGTGCGCTGGCGGGCATCCGCTCCGCGGTCGAGCTGATCCTGGACTATCCCGACCTGCCGGGCGCCAAACAGCAGGTATTGCACCGGCTCATCCACCGTGAGGCGTTTAACGCCGGCGAGGCCACGAAGCGGCTGACGGGTGAGTATGCCGCCACCGTCCACCCGCCGGGCTCCCGGCGGAGCATCCGCGCGGGCGATTTCATCGACGCGGTGCGCAAACAGGCCGGCGATAAACTGGGGCTGACGCTGGACGGCGCCGTGGCCGACGAGGGGGGCTGGCTTCAAGTGGATCCCTACTCCATGGCGCTGGCGGTGGTGTTTGTTCTGGCGCGCCTGCGGGCGGAGTTGGGGGTCGGCGCCTTCCACTGCGAGCTTCGGGTGCGGGAGCGGGCGGCGGAGCTCGACCTCGGGTGGAGCGGTCCGCCGCTGCGCCTCGACACGCTGCGCCGCTGGGAGAAGGAACCGGTGGTGCTGACGGACGAACCCCCGCAGGGAACGTTGCAGGAGATCCTGGGCCGCAACAAGGCGGAGATCTGGCCGCACGGCGGGGGCGGCGGCCCCGATCCCTGCGTGCGCCTGCAGCTGGAGGCGGCCGAGCCCGTGACCCCGAGGGCCCCCCGGCGGCAGACCATGCTGGCGACCGCGCGGCCGGTCTACTACGATTTCGACCTTTTCGGTCAACCGGGACAGTCGCCCGAGCTGGATGACCGGGCGCTGGCGGAGCTGGCCCTCACCGTTTTCGACACCGAGACCACCGGCCTCAACCCCCGTGAGGGGGATGAGATCGTGGCGGTCGGGGCGGTGCGTATCGTGAACGGTCGTCTGCTGGAATCCGAGTGCTTCGACCAGTTGGTTCGTCCCGCCGG
>JBFYWX010000231.1:0-2663 GCA_041310825.1 Desulfobacteraceae bacterium
TTGCGCAGTTCGGTGAGCATACCATGATTGAGCTTTCTGGCGTCCATCGCTTTCGTTTTCATGAACGCATAGGTAGCAAATTTACATAAAAATGTCAATATAATTTTGCGACAGTTAATAAAGGGGGAAAATAGAAGTTATGGCTGCGCCCGGCTTTTTTACGGAGGGCGTGCCGCGGCGCGTCAAAGCCTGACTGGAAGAAACGGTGTCGCCGACCGGGCTTAAGCCTGTCTCGCCGGCGCCGTTTTTTTGGCCCGCCGCCGGGCGAGCTGCATGCGGATGAATTCCACCGTCGCCGGGACCCCCGGGATCAGGACCAGAGCGAGGATGACGAGGCTGAAGTTTTTCTGGATCAGAGGGATGTTGCCGAACCAGAAGCCGGCCAGCACGAAGAGCAGCACCCAGAGAATTCCACCGGTTACGTTGAAGAAGAGAAACCGGGGGTAGGTCATGCTCCCGATCCCGGCCACGAACGGGGCGAAGGTGCGGATGATGGGGAGAAAGCGGGCGATGACGATGGTCTTGCCGCCGTGCTTTTCATAGAACGCGTGGGTCCGGAGCAGGTACTCCTTGTTGAGCAGCCGGCCGTGGTCCTGGTGAAAAACCTTCGGCCCCAGGTAGTTGCCGATCGCGTAGTTCACCGAGTCCCCGATGATGGCCGCGGCGATCAGGAGCAGAATGACACCGGTCAGGCCTAATGCGCCGATGGCCGCCATGGTGCCGACGGCGAAGAGCAGCGAGTCGCCCGGCAGAAACGGGGTCACGACCAGGCCGGTTTCGCAGAAGACGATCACGAACAAGATGGCATAGACCCAGAGGCCGTAGCTGGCGCAGAGCGCCTGCAGGTGCCGGTCGATGTGCAGGATGAAGTCGATCATGAACGCAAATACTTCCACTGAACGCTCTCTTCGTTCGGCGATGGGCAGGCCACGTGCTAAGCCTGCCTAAAAAACGGCCTTCTCCTATTGCGAAACCCAATCTGTACATATGACACACCCGCGGCCCGAAAGGAAGCTTATGGGGCGGGCGGCTCCTCGGCGGCCCGCTCTCGTTTCCCGTAGGACATCAGCATGGCGTGCTGCTGCTTGAAATAAGGCAGGTGCGGTTTAAGCCGGCCGAAGGCGATCCGTGCCAGGATGTAGCAGACCAGGAAGACCGCGACGTAATTGGCGCCCCCGGGGAAGAAGGGCACCGGGACCCCATTTTCCGAAAAATGCGGCTGCATCCAGTCCAGGGCGAAGAAGACCGGCCAGAGCGCGGCGGCGGAGAGGCCGAACTTGTTGAAGAAGACCTGGCCATAGGCGTCGTTGGCCTGCTTGTTCAGCGCTTTGTAGCTGACGTGGTCTCCGCGGCGCTGAGCCTCCTGAGACAGATCGCTGTATTTCTTCAGGTTGTCATTCAGCCGGTCGAGATGCCTGCGGTTGATCAGGAAAACGATGGAGATGGTGAACTCCCCGACGACGGCCGCAATAAGCGCCACCAGGAAGGTGCCGATGAACCCGTCCAGGATATCGACGCCCGTCAGCCGGTAGAGGGCCAGAAGATAGGGATCGAAATAATACCACATGGGTTGCAGCGCACCACCGAAACGGGCCAGGCAATTGGATAGCAGAACGCCCGAGCCCCTGAAGGCGCTCGGGCGTTTCGACTTTCAGTAGCTTCTTTTCAGATCACAGGGGCACCCAGGCCTTGCCGAAGAAACCCCGGCTGAAATACCCGATGCCGACATACAAGGCCAGAACGATGAAAAGCAGCTTGAGCCCCTTCTCCGGGATGTATTTGGCGGTCCGCGGCCCGATCATGGAGCCGATGAAGACCCCGACCAGCTGTATGCCCACCAGCATCCAGTCCATGCCGGCCCCGGCCCGGGTGATGTAGGTGCCGATGCTCGTGATCATGCTGATCAGCACCGCCAGCGCGGAGGTGCCGGCCACGACGAACATGGGCAGGCCGACGATACTGGTCAGGTAGGGCACATACAGGAATCCTCCACCCACGCCGATGAAGGCCGAGATCGCGGCGATGACCACGCCGCCGAAGAACGCGGCGATGGGGCTGAAGGTGAATTCGGTGCCGAAGAAGGTCATGGAGGCCTTGGTGACCCCGAACGAGTTGATCTTCACGCCGGCCGATGAAATGTCTGCCTTCTCCTTGACGGTTTTTTCAAACGCCTGGGCCGCGGCCTTGGCGGCCTTCTTGCCGGCCTGCCCTTTGGGGGTGAGCTCATAGATCAGGACGAACCCAACGGTCAGGACGAACACGCCGAACCAGCCCTGGTACTGGCTGAAGCTGATCTTGCCGCCGGTCAGCTCCGCCGCGGTAAAGGCGCCGACGATGGATCCCGCGCCCAGTGCGAGCCCGAGCGGCCAGGACATGCGTCTCGATCGAAGGTAGTTGATGACGCTCACGATGGAGGAAAGTCCCACCAGGAACTGGTTGGAGGTCCGGATGCTGTCGGTCAGGGTCTTGTTGAGGCCGGGAGCGGTTTCCCGGAAGGTGCGGACGTAGTCGCCCAACCCGTAGATCGTCATGTGGCCGACGCCGGCCATGATGCCGCCGAACGCCCCGACGGTGGAGAAGACCCAGCCCACCCAGGTTGCCCACAAAAAGATCAGGATCGTGCTCGGTTGCGGCGCGCCCGGAATCCCAAAGACGCCGCGCGG
>JBFYWX010000240.1:0-3868 GCA_041310825.1 Desulfobacteraceae bacterium
TGCCGATCGTGACGAGGTCCCCGTCGGCCAGCCAGTGGGACTTGATGCGCTGGTCGTTGACGTAGGTGCCGTTTTCGCTGTGAAGGTCGATCAGCAGGAACTCATCGCCGACGGACTCGACCTTGGCATGGTGAAAGGAGACCGCGGGGTTGTCGATCACGATGTCGTTTGCATCCTGCCGCCCGATCATGAACGTGTCGCCCATCCCGATCGGGTAGCTTTCAAGACGCTTGCCGCTGCAGCTCAACCCGAGCACCGCCATGGCATCCCCTTTCGCCCCGGATTACATGAAATCCTGGAGGTTGCGCAGCCGGTGGGCCACTTCCGCGTGCCCACTTTCGGCCAGTTGAATGAAGGTGTGGATATCGGGGGGCCGCCCCTTGTCGAAGTGGATCACCGAGCCGGCGACCTTGAAGGGAATCGGGCGGCCGGCGACCAGAACGGGCTCGGCGTTCAGCGCTTTCACCAGACGGCGCGAGGCCAGGTGTGCCTCTTTGAAGGTGGTCATCGGCATCACCGCCAGGAAGAGCCGGCCGTTCAGGATCCCGATCCAGTCGGTCGTGCGCAGCTTCTCCCGCAGCTTGCGCAGGACCGCCGTGGTCGCTTCGACCGGTGCCGCCTCGCGGCCGGCGCCCGGCTTCCGGTCGGCCGTCTTGTAGATCGAAAAGGCGACGGCGCTCAGGTCGGTGCCGTAGCGGGTGGCCCGGGCGACCTCGATCTCAAGCAGGGTCTGGGTCTGGCGCTTGCTGAAGACGACCTCGTCGATCTTTCTTTCGGCCCGGCGCTGCTTTTTGCGCGCCGCCTCGATGGACTCGAGGATTTTCTGAAAGTCGTCTTCATCCAGCCCCTGCTCCCGGAACCTGGCCCCGACCTGTTGTAGGACCGGCTTGAGCACATGCCCCTCGGCGAGGCTGTCCTCGAGGTTCTGCAGCATCGTGCGCCGGGCCGACCGGCTTTTCTTAAGCGCCCCCGCGTGCGCGGTAAGCTCCGTGCGGATGGCCGCGACGCCGGCCTCGAGCCGCTGCTTTAATCGGTGCTCGACCTCTTCGGCCAGCGGGGCCTCCACCCCCCCCTGCCGCA
Source organism: Desulfobacteraceae bacterium (assembly GCA_041310825.1). Lineage (GTDB taxonomy): Bacteria > Desulfobacterota > Desulfobacteria > Desulfobacterales > SpSt-501 > SpSt-501. Next base: position 1,081 of record JBFYWX010000240.1, read on the forward strand.
ACCCCGCCGACACCCCGGCGTGGAATTGGAGAATCAACCGTCGCAGACGATCCTCGCCCTTCGCCGGGTCCTCTTCGGGCTGCGGGCGTCCGAGTGTGGGGGCGAGGCGCTCGATGTGGTCGACCAGAATGTCGCAGAGAGGCTTGGAGCTGCCGGACTCCTTTTCGATCTCCGCGGCGAGGTACAAAAGTCGCGTGAAGCCGGCCGGGTCGGCCTTCAACCGCTCCAGGAGCTCGCCCCCGTCGGCCCCGATCTCCTCCGCACCCCGGTGAACGGCCTCGACGAGGCCCTCGTTCTGCCGGTCGGTCCCCAGTTGCCGGATCAGCTGCGCGAAGTCATCCACCGGCATGCCCTCGTTCATCAGGCACTCCCGGATCCGGGGCAGCAGCCGCGTGAGATCCTCGGAAATCGGGACGATCCGCTGCAGGATGAAGGCGAGCCGCTCCACGGGGGTCTTTCCCCCGTCGTATTCCTTGCGGATGAGCTCGAGGATGACCCCGTCGGTGAGGGACTCGGCCTGGTCCCGGATCGCGTTCTGCGGGTCGAGGACGATGCCGACGGCCTTGCGGGCCTCGATGTCCTTCAGAAGCTCGCGCTTCATCCGTACCAGCGCTTCGGCGAGATCCGGCAGGGCCGGGGGGCGGCCGCTCTTCAGCTCGCCTTGAATCTCGTTCCCGAGGGCCGTCAGGCGGCGGGCGATGGCGTTGTCCGAGGACGCCGGCCCGTCCGGCCCCGGCGCCTGCCGCCCGGCCCGCCCCTCGGCCACCATCTCCCGGGAGAGGGCCAGAGGGTCCGCCAACAGGCGTTTGATCGACAACCCCTGATCCAGCTCCGCCATCATCAAATTGCCGGCGATCAGGCCGAGCGCGTCCTGGGTCGCGCGCGCGGTGTCCAACTCATCGCTCAGCCGGTGGGTCTTCGCGGCCACCGATTTCAGGACCACCTGATCGTCCTCGGTCACCTTCTGGTAGAAGACGTGGTTGATTTTGACGTGCTCCACCTGCCGGGCCGCGGCGGCGGCGCGCATCGCCTCGGCATTCGGATAGGCGCGGGTGTCGAGGAGGATCTTGATGAACTCCTCCACCTCCTCTTTCTCCAGCCCGCTCTCGATCGAGATGGAGCTGATATCGGCCTTCTTGAAGTGGGACGATATCTTGAACACGTTCAGGTTCGGGTCGAGCGGCTCGTCTTCTAGAAAAAACTGGTTGCGCGTGTAGATCAAAACCACCGGGGAGGTGATTTCGAGCAACTCCTTGAACGAGGCAAAAAACTCATTGGCCGCCTGGACCGAAAAGGGGTGCCCCGGGCCGTACATGGAGACCCGGTTGAACATGAGCACGAAGGACTTGCCCGCCTTGTAATAGCCTTTTTTGATCGACATCGTACTGGCCATGGTCAGCTCCACCTTACGTGTTTGTGCTCGTAGCCGGAGAGTGCGGCCAGGACCTCCCGGCAGGAGGCAAACCGGGCGGAGGGATCATGGGCCGTCGCCCGGGCGATGAGGGCATCCATCTCCGGGTTCAGCCGGGGGTTGGCCTGGGAGGGGGTGCGGGTGAAGATCCCGCGGCCCGACACCTTCGCTTTCAAGAGTTCCTTGGCCGAAGCGTGGGCCATCAGAGGAAGCGCCTCGACCAGGAGGCGGAAGAGAAGCACGCCGGCTGCGTAGATGTCCGCCCGGAAATCGATCTCGGGGCTGATGATCTGCTCCGGGGCCATGTAGAGCGGACTGCCTCGCGCGACGGTCATGGCGTCGGCCGGCGCGGAGACGATGCGCGCGATGCCGAAGTCGGTGATCACCGGGATCAGGCTCTCTCCCGTGACCAGGATGTTTTCGGGCTTGATGTCCCGGTGCACCACCTTGCGGCGGTGGGCGAAGCCGAGCGCCTCTAAAATCTGGCGGACCAGGCTGAGCGCGGTCCGCAGCGGCAGGGTGCGCCGGGAGGGGACCGGGTTCCGGGCGGTTTTGCAGAGCAAGGCCGCGAGGCTCTGCCCCTCGATGAGCTGCATGCTGAACCAGCGGAACTCGGGCGCCTCGCCGATCTCATAGATCGGGACGATGTTCGGATGGGAAAGGCTTGCCACCGCTTCGGCTTCCTGCTCGAAGAGCCGGATCGACTCCTCGGTGTACAGGCACTTGGGCAGGATCTTGACCGCGATCCGGCGTTTCAGGCTCTGTTGATAGGCTTCGAACACCACCCCCATCGAGCCGCGCGCCAGCTCCCGCAGGAGGGTCGCGCTGCCGAGGGTGGTTCCAACCACCTGGCCGGGGTCGAAGGCGTCGATGCCGCTCACAGGCTGTCTCATTTCGGTTTTTGGGGATAGGGACCATGCACCGGCGCCCCCCGGTGATATTTTCGGCCGATTTTTCAAAAGCTTAAGAGCTTTCTCCGCTATCGGAACAGCTCGATGGGTGGGTGTGAACGTCTACCGTTCTGCGGGGTGGAGATACGGTTGTCGGGGTTATTATCTGAGGGGCTCATAAAAAGCAGATTATGGCGCTGGGCGCCATCCTATCGGTAATGAAGTGGCGCTCTTGTGGGAGTGGATCCCGGCCTTCGTAGCCTGTACTTCGGCGGAGTAGGCTCCAGCCGCGATCCGATCGCGGCAACCAGCCTTTGCCACTGGCTACGGCGGTCAGGAGATGCCGCTCCCACAGGGGAAAAGCCTAACTTACTTGAAAGCAGTTTATGGCGCACAGCGCCATCCTATCGGTAACGAACTTCTTTTCATAGACGTAAATTTTGCGTATAGGCATGAGAGGCGTCAGGCCAATCAACCCGCTTGGACA
>JBFYWX010000196.1:0-11602 GCA_041310825.1 Desulfobacteraceae bacterium
AAATCGGCCGGGACGTCGAAGGGCTCGAAGCAGGGGCACCCGTCGAGGTGATTCTTTTTTAGACACGGGAGGAGTTGCGGGACCATGGGACGAAACGTCTATCTGAAGATGAAGCGCCTGGAGGAGGCCCGCCGTATCGTGGTCGACGATCTGGGAGCGCTTCAATCGCTCGCCGTCGAAGCGGTGCCGGTGCCGGAGGCGGTCGGTCGGATCCTGGCCGAACCGGTCCATGCGACCCTCTCCGCCCCGAACTATCACGCCGCCGCCATGGACGGGGTGGCGGTGCGGGCCGCGGTCACCTACGGCGCGAGCGAGTCCCACCCGCGGGAGCTCTGCCTGGGGCGCGAGGCCCATTTCGTCAACACCGGCAACGTCCTGCCCGGCGGCACCGATGCCGTGATCATGATCGAAGCCGTCCAGGTGCTGACCGATGAGCGCATCCGCATCGAGGCCCCGGCCTTTCCCTGGCAGCACGTGCGGCGGATCGGGGAGGACATCGTCGCCACCGAGCTGCTCTTTCCCCGCCACCACCGGATCACCCCCATCTGCCTCGGAGCGCTGCTGACCGCGGGCGTCTTTTCCGTGCCGGTCAAGCGCCAGCCCCGGGTGCTGATCATCCCGACCGGCTCGGAGCTCATCGACTGGCGCCAGATCCCCCTCTCCGATCTGAGACCCGGCCGGGTGCTGGAGACGAACTCCTTCGTCCTGGGGGCCCTCGTCGAGTCCTGCGGCGCGGTCTTCACCCGGCACCCCATGGTGGCAGACGAGATCCCCCGGATCCGGGCCGCCCTCGACTCCGCCCGGGAGAAAGGATTTCAGATCGCCCTGATCCTCGGCGGCTCCTCGGCCGGCTCCGAAGATTATGCCCGGGCGGTCATCGCCGAGATGGGCGAGGTCTTGGTGCACGGGGTCACCATCATGCCGGGCAAACCGGTCGTGATCGGCCGGGTGGGAACCATGGCCGCCTTCGGCATCCCCGGCTATCCCGTGTCGGCCGTGATCGTCTTCGAGCAGCTGGTCAAGCCGCTGATCGCATCCCTCCTCGCCCAAGTGCCGCCCCCCCCGCCCACGGCACGCGTGGAGCCGACCCGCAAGATCGCCTCCAAGCTGGGGGTGGAGGAGTTCGTGCGCGTCAAGCTCGGCCGCGTGGGCACGCGGGTCGTCGCCACCCCCCTGCCGCGCGGGGCGGGGCAGATCACCTCCCTGACGAAGGCGGACGGCATCATCCGCATCCCGGTCGACACCGAAGGCCTGCGGGAAAACGAGCCGGTCACAGCCGAGCTGATGCGCACCCCCGAAGAGCTCGACCGCACCATTGTCGTCGTGGGCAGCCACGACAACACCCTGGATGTGCTGGCCGACCAGCTCAAGGCCGTCCACGGCAACCTCAGCCTCTCCTCCAGCCATGTCGGCAGCATGGGGGGGTTGATGGCCATCAAGCGCGGGGGATGCCACCTGGCCGGCTCGCACCTGCTTGATCCCGAGGACGGCTCCTACAACCTCGCCTACATCCGAAAGCATCTCCCCGGCCGGGCCATCACCCTCGTCACCCTGGTGCTGCGGGAAAACGGGCTGATCGTGCCGCGCGGCAACCCCAAGGCCATTTGCGGCATCGAGGACCTGCGGCGCCCGGATGTGACCTTCATCAACCGCCAGGCCGGCTCTGGAACCCGCCTGCTGCTCGACTACCGCCTGAAGGAACTGGAGCTCGACCCGGCGGAGATCCGGGGCTATGGCGTGGAGGAGTACACCCACATGGCGGTCGCGGTGGCGGTCTTGACCGGCAGCGCCGACGCGGGGCTCGGCATCTACGCGGCCGCCAAGGCCCTGGGGCTCGACTTCATCCCCGTTGTCACCGAGCAGTACGACCTGGTGATCCCGACCGAGCATTTTGCCGGCGCGAATGTCCAGGCGCTCATCGAGGTCATCGGCTCGGCCGAGTTCCGGCGGCGGGTGGAATCTCTGGGGGGCTACAGCACCCGGCTCACGGGAACCACCCTCGCGATTGCCGGAAACTGACGGCAGCGCCGCCGCCCTCGAAAATTGACATTCAGCACGCTTGCGTTAGAATGGACGGTGTCGGTTCCGACCGATTCCCATCATTGATTTCATATTTCAACGGGATACCATGGCCGCCAAACGCGATTACTACGAGGTCCTCGGGGTCAACCGCAACGCCACCGGGGACGAGCTGAAATCCAGCTACCGCAAGCTCGCGCTGAAGTTTCACCCCGACCGAAACCCCGGAGACAAGGAAGCGGAAGAGAGTTTCAAGGAGGCGGCCGAGGCCTACGAGGTTCTGCGCGACCGCGAAAAGCGGACCCTTTACGACCAGTTCGGGCACGCCGGCCTCGAGGGGGCGGGATTTTCAGGCTTCGGCGGCTTCGAGGACATTTTTTCGAGCTTCGGGGACATCTTCGAGGATTTCTTCGGGTTCGGCGGCCGCGGCCGCTATCGCTCCCGGGCCCAGCGCGGGGCCGACCTGCGCTACGATCTCAATCTCACGTTCATGCAGGCCGCCTTCGGGACCGAAACCGAAATCGAGGTCGCCAAAGCCGAAACCTGCCGCGAGTGCGGCGGCACGGGCTGTGAAAAAGGCCATGCGCCCGAGGCCTGCCGGCAGTGCGGCGGCTCCGGCCAGGTCTCACGCTCCCAGGGGTTTTTCACGGTGCGCACCACCTGCCATGTCTGCCGCGGCAATGGCCAGGTCATCAGCCACCCCTGCGCCGGCTGTCGCGGCCACGGCCAGGTGCAGGCCAGCAAGCGCGTCTCGGTCAAGATCCCGGCCGGGGTCGACAACGGCTCGCGCCTGCGGCTGAACGGCGAGGGGGAGCCCGGCCTGCAGGGGGGGGCCGGCGGGGATCTCTACGTCTTCATCCATGTTCAGCCCCACGATTTCTTCGAGCGCCGCGACAACGACATCATCTGCCAGGTCTCCATCTCCTTCGTCCAGGCCGCTCTCGGGGGAACCATCACGGTGCCCACCCTGGAGGGCGAGCGGCAGTTGGAGATCCCCAAGGGCACCCAGCCGGGGGACGTGTTCTATTTTCACGGCGAGGGCATCCCTTCCCTTAGGAACCGCAAGCGCGGCGAGCAGATCATTCAGGTCATGATCAAGACCTCCACCAACCTCTCCAAGAAGCAGGAGGAACTCCTCCGGGAGTTCGCCCGCCTCGAAAAAGGCAAGTTCTCGAACAAACTCAAAAACATGCTGAAAGGCGGGTCCTCGAGCGCCGTGCATTAGCGCCGATGCGGGCGCGCTGAGGGAAACCCCGCTTCACGCGGGCCGAGGGAGTCGCATGTATGAGGTGAAAGTGGTGACCCGTTTTGCCGCCGCCCATCGGCTGACGATGGTCGGGGCCAAGTGCGAGAACATGCACGGGCACAACTGGAAAATAGAGGTGGCCCTCACCGGCGAGGCGCTCGATGCGGGGGGAGTGCTGATGGACTTCGGCGCGGTCAAGGGCCGGCTGCGCGAGATCATCGCCCGCGTCGACCACCAGTTCCTGAACGAACTGGAGATGTTCCAGGGGCGGCAGCCCTCCTCCGAGCGCATCGCGGCCTACATCGCCGGAGAGCTCCAGAAAGCGATCACCACCCCCGGCGTGCGCGTCAGCCGGGTCAGCGCCTGGGAATCCGAGGACTCCTGCGCGACCTACATCCTCGCGTGACGGGCCGGCACGCTCACTCGGTCCGTTGCGCCGCCTGCTAGATCTGCTTCCAGCGCGCGAGCAGCTCATCGCGCGTGATGATTCCGCTCGCATCCGGCACGTGGCGGCGAATCGCCTCGAGCCCGCCTTCCTGCCGGTCCACCAGCACGACCGCTTTGACCACATCCAGACCTTCGGCCCGTGCCCGCTCGATGGCCGTGATGGTTGAGCCCCCGGTGGTGGCCACGTCGTCCACGACCGCCACCCGCTGCCCCTTCTGAATGTCCCCCTCCACCCAGCGCACGATGCCGTGGTCTTTCTGGGTTTTGCGGATCGAGAAGGCCTGGATGGGACGGCCCTCGAGCTCCGAGGCGAAGGCTGCCGCCAACGCCACCGGGTCGGCGCCGAAGGTGAGGCCTCCGACCGCCGCGACCCCCGCGGTTTGAAGCGCCGCGAAGACCAGGTGGCCGACCAGAAACATCCCCCGGGGATTCAGGGTCGTCGGTTTGCAGTTGACATAATAATGGCTCATGCGGCCGGAGACGAGCTTGAAGACCGGCTCCTCGCTGTATTGGAAAGACTTGCGGCACAGCATGTCGATCAGTTCGCGCTTCATTGTTCCCCCCTGCGGATCCACCTCCGCGGCCGGCCTCCGGCGGCGCGCCCGCCCTCGAAAAGGTTGATTTCACCCGGGTGATTGGGTATAAAAAAGCCCCCACCGGATTGGAAGAAGCCTTGTTAAAGGGAATGCGGTGGAGGCTTGAGCAAGAAAAACCGGGGTCGGCCCTCCTTGAACTCGCAGGAACCTTACCAGGTCCCGATGCCGGGGTCAACCGTTTCGCCCGCGAGGGCGTATCCCTGAAAGGCCGCCATGAAACTGGTATTTATCGGACTGCAGGTTCTGTTGCTTATCAGCGCGGGCGTCGGGCCCCTCTTCGCGCAGACGGCCGACCGGCCCCTCTCGCTGCAGGAGGCCGTCGAACTGGCGCTTACGGCCAACCTCGGGATCAAGCGCTCTCAGGAAGAGATCAACGCCGCCGAGGCGGTTCGCAACGCCAGCCGGACGGGCTTCCTGCCGAGCCTCGGCACCAGCTACACCTACCTCCACCGCAACGAGGAGCGCACCACCAAAAGTCCGGTAACGGGTCAAGCCACCGTCGCCCTGCCCCAGGACCAGTACACCTGGAACACCTCCGTGCGCCAACCGATTTTCACCGGCTTCAAACTGCTTAACGAATACCGGCTCTCCGAGCTGGGGTTGGACCGGGCTGAAATCGAGGCCAAGGTGACCCGCCAGGACGTGATTTTAGACACCAAGAACGCCTACTATACGGTGTTGAAAAACTTGAAACTGTTGGACGTCGCCCAACAGCAAGTCACCTCGATCGCCTCGCAGCGGGACGTTTCCGAGAATTTCTACAAGGTCGGTTTGAGCCCCCTCAACGATCTCCTGCAGGCCCAGGTTCAACTCGCCAACGCCATCCAGCGGCGGACCGTGGCCGTGAACGACCTGGAAATCGCCCGGGCTCAGTTCAACACGGTGCTGCGCCGTCCGGTGAACACGCCCGTGGCCCTGGTCGACGATGTCGCCCATACCGCCTACCTCACGAGCCTGGAGGAGGGACTCGAGACCGCCCAGAAAAACCGCCTGGAGATCTTGGTAGCCAACCTTGACGTCGACATCGCCGAACGACAGGTCAAGCTCACCGAGAAGGATTATTTCCCCACGGTGGATGTGGTCGGATCCTATATACGCATCGGCGACGACTGGCAGGTGGACGGGGGGATCGGCATCAGCGATTCAGCCGGCTGGAACGTCCAGGCCACCGCCACCTGGAGCCTTTGGGAATGGGGGCGGACCGGCTACGGCCGCAAGGAGAAGCTCTCCAGGCTGACCCAATCCAAATACCGCCGATCCGAGCTTTTAGACACCATCAACCTCCAGGTCAAGCAGGCCTACCTGCGCACCAAAGAGGCCGAACAGAACATCGCCACCGTCGGGCAGGCGGTCGAGCAGGCCAAGGAGAACCTGCGCATCACCGAAGAACAATACAAAGAGCAGGTCGCCACGCAGACCGACGTCCTGATCGCCCAGACCCTGCTGACGCAAACCGAGACCAACTACACCAACGCCCTGTTCGATTTCAAAATCGCCAAGGCCTTCCTGCTGCGGGCGATCGGCCAGGAAACCCTGGAATGACCGACCCCGATGCAGCAGCCCCGATCATCCGCCTCAACCGCGTACATCACGCCTACGGCCGTCACCAGGCGCTGGCCGACCTGAGCTTCGAAGTCGCCAAGAACGAATGGGTCTTCATCACCGGCCCGAGTGGGGCCGGAAAAAGCACGTTGCTCAAACTTTTGTATTTCGGGACAAAGGCGAGCTCCGGGGAGGTATTCATCGACGGCGAGAACCCCGCGCGGCTTCCACCCTACCGCATCCCCCTGCTGCGCCGCAAGTGCGGGGTCATTTTCCAGGACTACAAGCTCATCCCCGGGCGCAGTGTCTTCGCCAACGTGGCCCTGGTGCTGGAGGCCGCCGGCCACCGTCGCCACCTCATCCCCCAGAAAGTCCGCTCGGTGCTGCGCCGGGTGGGCATGGAGGCCTATGCGCAGTCGCTGCCTCCCCGGCTCTCGGGCGGAGAGCAGCAGCGGGTGGCGGTGGCGCGGGCCATCGTGGGCGACCCGAAAATCATCCTGGCCGATGAACCCACCGGCAGCCTGGACGAGGTGTCCGCCCAAGCGGTGGTGGATCTCCTGCGCGCGGCCTACATCCGCGGCACCACCGTCGTGGTGGCCACCCACGACCAGCGGCTCATCGGCGAGATCGGGGGGCGCGTGCTGGTGTTGGAGCAGGGCCGGCTGACCCGCTCGGTGCAGGTGGAGAAACACTATGATCGCAATTCATTTTAAGCGCGCGCTCGAAGACATCGGCACCACCCCCCTCATCAACGCCCTGGCCGTCATCACCGTCGCTCTTTCGATCCTGATTGTCAGCGCGGCGGCCCTGATCGCCCAGAACACCGATATCGCCCTGCAGGAATGGAAAAAAAGCGCGCGCATCATGGCCTACCTCGAAGCCGACCCCGCGGTGCCGGCCATGGCGCTGGCGCGCCGGATCGAAGCCATCGAGGGGGTCGCCTCGGCCCGGTTCATTCCCCGCGACGAAGCCCTGGCGGAGCTCAAGTCCCGGATGGCCCATCAACCCGCCCTGCTCGAGAATCTTGTCGAAAACCCGTTGCCGGATGCATTTGAGATCCGCCTGAAGCCCGACGAGCACGGCTGGGAACGCCTGGAGCACGTGGCGGCCGTTCTCCGCACCCTGCCGGAAATCGAGGATGTCGAATACGGCCAGCAGTGGAGCGGGGCCGCGCGCGACATCGCCCGGCTGCTGCGGGCGGGCGGCCTGGTGCTCAGCGGTCTGTTTTTTGTCGCCGCACTCTCCATCGTCGCCAACACCATCCGGCTGGTAATTCACTCCCGCCGGGAGGAGGTGGCGGTCATGCGCTGGATCGGCGCCTCCGAGCCTTTCGTACGGGCCCCGTTTTATTTAATCGGACTGATCCTGGGACTTTCCGGCGCCAGCCTCGGACTGGGGGCACTCTATGCCGCGTTCCGCACCCTGGCAGCCCGCCCCGAACTGATGCTGCTGGCGGAGCTCGTCCCATATCGGTTTCTGACACCCGCCCCGATCGCCGCCATCCTCATAGCCAGCACGCTCGTCGGCGCCCTGGGCGCCCATCTGTCGCTTGGCCGGAGGTCAGCGGCGTGAACTCCCCAGCCAAACGATCCGGCCGATCCTACCGGCGATGAAGCGCCGCATCCGCTCCATGGGAGGATGGGCACTGGCGGTCTGGCTCGGGCTCGCCACGGGCGCCGCCGGGCAGGCGCCGCCGGGGGCCCTGCCCCCGAAAGAGGCGCTCGCCCCGCTGCAGCAGGACGCCCAAACGATGGAAGAGGAGATCCGTCGGCAGCAGGCGGAGTTGGAGCGTTTCCGGCGCGATGAGAGCGAGATCGCGGCGGCGCTGGAGGCGGCCGGGCAGGCGCTGCAGCGCCATCGCCGCCGCGCCGCTCGACTCGAACGGGAGATGGCCGAGCTGGATGAGAACATCGCCAGCACGCAGGCCGCCGCCGAAGACCTCGCGCAGCGGATTCGCACCAGCCACGCCTACCTGTCCCGCCGGCTGGTTGCGCTCTACAAAACCCAAGCCCTGGGAGTCGCCCACCACCCAAGCCCGGCCGATTCGCCCCATCACTGGCTGCTGCGCCGCAAAGCCCTGGAGCGGATTTTAGCTTACGACGAGCGGGCACTTGCCGTCCTTTTGAGTTACCAGTCCGAACTGCGTCAACTGCAGGAGCGGCTGGAGCGCCAAAAGGCCGAACACCACCTCCGCATCCAGGAGCTCGAACGCCAGGTCGCCGTCGCCGCCCGCGAGAAGAGCAACCGTGAGCACCTGCTTGCCCAGATCCACAGCCGCAAGGAACTGCAGCAGGCCGCCCTGGACGCCCTGCAACGGGCCGCGGACGAATTGGCACACACGCTCCAAGCCCTCACTCGCCGGGCGGGGTCTGAATCGCATCGCCCCGCGACTCCGTTTGCAGCGGCCAAAGGCTTGCTTATCTTTCCGGTTGAAGGTAAGATTGTAAAAAAGTTCGGGCCGTTCACCCATCCCCAGCTGAATGCTCCGGCGTTTCACAACGGCATCGAGGTGGCCGCGGATCGCGGCGAGCCGGTGATGGCCGTTCACGCCGGGCGGGTGGTGTACGCCGACTGGTTCAAGGGCTACGGCAACGTCCTCATCATCGACCACGGCCAACACTACTATACCGTCCATGCGTTCCTGGAGGAGGTATTCAAACCGGCCGACAGCTTAGTGGCGGCCGGGGAGGTGGTCGCAACCGTCGGCGACTCGGGCGCCATGGGCACACCCGGACTCTATTTCGAGCTGCGTCACCATGACACGCCGCTCGACCCGTTGGAGTGGCTGAAACGAAACTAATCCCCGCAGGCGGAATCAACTTCCCGAACGAACGGGTACCCGAACCCATGGCCGCGTCGCATGCCGGCTGCCGGACCCGATCCACCAAAGGAGCAACCCTATGAAGGGCATCATCAACCGACCCGTAAGGCTCTGGCTCGTCATGATCACCGCCGCGATCGTGTGGATGACGAGCGCCGGGTTCCAAAAAGCCAATTCGGCCAACGCGGATGAGCTTTACGACGGCCTGAAGCTGTTTTCCGATGTCATCGAACTGATCCAGCGCGAATACGTGGACGAGGTCGACCCCAAGGAGCTCATCCAGAAGGCGATCCAGGGCATGGTCCAGGGGTTGGACCCCCACTCGTCCCTGCTGCCGCCCGATGCGTTCGAAGATCTGCAGATCGACACCAAGGGGAAGTTCACCGGCATCGGCATCCACATCACCATGCGCAACGGATTCGTCACGGTCATCTCCCCGATCGAAGACACCCCGGCCCACAAAGCCGGGATCGAGGCCGGCGATCGCATCATCAAGGTCGACGGCCAACTCGCCAGGGACCTGCGCGAGGCCGTGCGAATGATGCGGGGGCCCAAAGGCACCCAGGTGACGGTCACGATCATGCGCGACGGGATCAAGAAGCCTCTGGAATTCGAGCTCATGCGGGATGAGATCCCGATTTACAGCGTGAAGTCTATCATGCTCAAGCCGGGGTACGGGTACGTGCGCCTGTCCAATTTCACGGGGACCACCACCCAGGAGTTCGAAAAGGCCCTCGAGCAACTCGAGTCCCAGGCCGGCCCCATGAAGGGGCTGATCTTCGATCTGCGCAACAACGGAGGCGGCCTGCTCAACCAGGCGATCAGCATCGCGGACATCTTCATCGACAAGGGGCAGATTCTCTCCATCAAAGGAAGGGACAAGAAAAACACAAAGGTTTTCAACGCCACGCCCTCCGCCGCTGCGCGCACCTACCCGATCGTCGTGTTGATCAACGGGGGCACGGCGAGCGCCTCGGAGATCGTTGCCGGCGCGCTCCAGGATCACCAACGGGCGCTCGTTTTGGGGGCCGCCTCCTTCGGCAAGGGATCGGTGCAAACGGTCGAGACCCTGCGCGACGGATCGGGCTTGAAACTCACGATCGCCCGCTACTACACCCCGAGCGGGCGTTCCATCCAGGCCAAGGGGATCGAACCCGACATTACGCTCAAATTCAAACGCCTGGACACCGAAGCGGCCGCTGAAAAGGAAGAGGGCCTGTTCAAGGAGAAGGATCTGGAGAACCATCTGGAGGCCGAGGGCGATCTCGAGAAACCCAGCCCGCGCCAAAAGCCGAAACCCGAGGCGGACCCGGGCAGCAGTCTCAAGGACGCCGAGTCCCGAGTGGGGCCGCTCCGACTGGAACAACTGCAAACAGACAATCAGATCATGCGGGCGCTCGAGATCCTGACCGGGTTCGATGTGCTCCGTCATGTAAAAAGCTGATCGGCGCGGGCCGTATTCCCCACCCGGCGCACCGCCATGGCCCCGTCCAAGACGACCCGCAAGGGAAACCGCCGCCCCCGGCGCAGCCGGAGCAAAACGGCCAAGCGACTGACGTGGAAAGTGCTGGGATTGTTGGGGGCGCTGGCCGCGCTGGTCTTTGGCGGCGTGCTGCTGATGCACGCCTGGGCCCCCCCGGAGCGGGGGCCGGCCGTTGTCGAGCGCCCAAAACCACCGGCCCGGCAGCCGGCGCCATCCGCACGCGCCCGCGCCCCTGAAAAACAGCCCCCCGCCCGGCCGGCGCCATCCCGGCCGGCCGAGCGTCCGTCGGCGGCCGAGCGGCCGGTTGCCGCACCGGCCCCGGTTTACGAAATCTTCCCCGAGAAAACCTCGCCCCCGCCGCCGGCCGAGAACGATGCCCTGCACGCCGCACGCCCACCGGCACCGCCGGATCTACCCCCTCTCAAGAGGCGCCCGCGGGTCGCCCTCATCATCGACGACCTCGGCTACGATCGCGCGGTGGCCCAAAAACTGATCGGGCTCGATGCGCCGCTCACGCTGGCCCTGCTGCCCCACAGCCCGCATCAGAAGACCATCGCCGAGAACGCGCATCGCAAGGGCCTCGAACTGATGCTGCACCTGCCGATGGAGCCGGTGGGCTACCCCGACGTCGACCCGGGCCCCGGCACGCTTCTCGCCCGTATGACCCCCGATGAGCTCTTGCAGGTCCTCGAACGCAATCTCGATGCCGTTCCCCACATCCGCGGCGTAAACAATCACATGGGCTCGAAGCTGACGACGCACGCCGAGCCGATGTATCAGGTCTTTTCCGTCCTCAAGCAACGCGGGTTGTATTTCGTCGACAGCCGGACCACCGAGGAGAGCGTCTGCAAGCCCTCGGCCCGTTTATTCCAGCTCCCGTTCGCCCAGCGGGACGTCTTTTTGGACCACCACCCGGAGCCGGTCTTCATCCGCAAGCAGCTGCGGGAGCTGGTTCGCATCGCCTATCGCCGGGGGGAAGCCGTGGGGATCGCCCATCCCCACGCGGTCACCTACCGCACGCTGCGGGAGGAACTGCCCTCCCTGCGGGAGCAGGTGGAGTTGGTGCCCGCCTCGCACCTGACCCGCGCGGCCGGCGTATCCGCCGACGACGGATAACTGCCGGAGCGCGCTCAACCGTCCCGCCGGCGGATCTACCATGGATCCCCGTGTGGAGGGCCACTCCGGGGACGGCGGTTTCAACCCGACCATCAACGTGGTAGAATGAGACTTGAAACCGACACCCATGGAGCGCACGGCAGCTAGCCCGACGACAGATTTGCCATGGTCGACCACTCACCCCTCTACAACAGCTTCTTGACCAAGACCTACGTCGAATATCTCCGGCATCACCACCCGCAGATAGACCTGCAGTCCGTGCTCAACGATGCGGGCATGAGCCTATACCAGGTCGAAGACCCGGCCCACTGGTTCACCCAAGACGCGGTGGA
>JBFYWX010000270.1:0-4567 GCA_041310825.1 Desulfobacteraceae bacterium
CATGCCGCATGGTGTAGCAGTGCTCCTTGCCCTTGACAAGGAACCCCTCTTTGAAGGTGTTTTCCCCCGGGATGTAAAAGGTGAGGGTGCCGGAGACGACGCGGACCGTTTCCTCCTTGCCTGGGTCGGCGTCCACCGGTGGGTGCCAGTGTTCGGGTTCGGTCTGGTCGGCAAAGAGGGCCAGCACCTTCACACTGATCCGCTCGGTCTGAACGAGGGTCAGCACCTGCACCCCCTCCTGGGCGAGCCGGCTCAACCCGAAGTCGACCACGTCGATCCCATCGGCTTCTTTGGCGGTGATGTGGATCCCTGCCGCACGGATCATTTCGCCCGCCCGGCGCCGGGCATTTTCCTGCTCCTGTCGCGTAATCATTCCAAAGCCCTCGATCGCGGGGTGAGTGGCATAGAACGGATCCTGAATAAGACATCCGGCGGAGAGCTGTCAACAGCCCCGAGAGATCCCTCGCTGGGCCGTGCGTGTTGAAACCCCCCTCCCGGACGGTATATAACGCCGGTCGACTTGAACGGTCACAGCGCAGCGGTGCACGTTCAGGTACACGGTTGAGCGGTTTCGGGAACAGGGGCAGCGGGAACGTGTACGTGAACGGGGACGTGTACGGGGACGTGAAGAGGTGCGGATGGTTTTACGCGTCCGGAGAGGATAGGCGGGGATGTCCAAATTCATCTATTCGCTGAGCGTCATCGCCTTCGGGCTCACGCTGGGGGTTGTGATCCGGGTGCTGGCCGGACGGGGGCTGATCCGGCTGCCGGTGTCAACCGACCAACTGCGCCGGCGCCTGCAGCAGGTCGCGCTTTTGGGAATCAACCCGGTGGCCATCGTGGGGGCGATTTGGACGATCCGGTCCCACGACATCAGCCTCGCCTTCCTGCCGATCATCGGCTTTTTCTCCCTGCTGGCCGGCGGTGTGCTCGCATTGGCCGCCGCCCGTCTCATGGATCTGCCCCCCCGCCAGGCCGGGGCCATGTTCGGGTGCGGCTCCTTCACCAACATCGGCTCGATTGGGGCGCTGGTCTGCTTCGTGTTCCTGGGCGAGGCCGGGTTTGCGCTGGTGCCGATCTACAAGCTCTTCGAGGAGTTCTCCTACTATGCGATCGGGTTTCCGATCGCGAAATACTACAGCGACCGCAGCGCGGCGGACGAGGGCACCTGGACCCGGGTCAAGCGCCTGGCCCGGGACCCGTTCATCCTGACCGCGCTTGCGGCCATCCTCCTCGGGGGCGTTCTGAACGTGAGCGGCGTGCGGCGGCCCGAGGCGTTCGCCGTCCTCAACACCGTCCTGGTCCCGCTGGGGACGGTGATGCTGCTGGCTTCGATCGGGCTGGCCATGCGTTTCCGGCGGGTGCGGGACTACCTCGCGGAATCCGCGGTGGTGGCGCTGATCAAATTCGTGCTGGTGCCCGCGGCGGCCACGACCCTGGCCTGGTGGGCCGGTTTGGGAGATGTCCAGGACGGCTTGCCGCTCAAGGTGGTCCTCATCCTCTCGTCGATGCCGGTGGCCTTCAATGCCCTGATCCCTCCGTCGCTGTACGACCTCGACCTCGATCTGGCCAATTCGTGCTGGTTTGTGACCACCTTTCTGCTGGTCCTGATGCTGCCGGTGTTGCTCAAAATGATGCAATGGCTATGAGGGCGGCCGCGGGGGGCCGGAGAAGGACATGGAGCGAAGATTGTTTCTGGGGGTCGATCTCAGCACGCAGAGTGTGACCGCTGTTGCCGTATCGCCGGGGGGCGGACGTGCCGGGCCGTTTTCGATCAACTTCGATCGGGCCTATCTCGGCTACGGCACCCGCGGCGGGGTCCCTCCGTCGGAGGACCCGCTCATCGCCCGGGTGGATCCGCTCATGTGGCTGGAGGCGCTGGACGATTTACTGGGGAGGCTCAAGGCCGAGGGGCTGACCCGGGAGGTCGCCGCCATCGGCGTTTCGGCTCAGCAGCACGGGACGGTCTACCTCACCCATCCGGCGGAGCGCCTCCTGGCCGGTCTGAGCCCCGCTACCCCCATGGCGGTCGGCCTTGCCGGTATTTTTTCCCGCCGCGAGTGCCCGATCTGGATGGACGCGTCCACCGGCGCCGAATGCCGGGAGATCACCGCCGCCCTGGGGGGAGCGGCGGCGGTCGCGCGCCTGACCGGCTCGGTTGCGACCGAGCGGTTTGCCGGCCCCCAGATCCGCAAGTTCTGGAAGGAGGCACCCGAGGCCTATGCCCGCACGGCCCATATCGCCCTGATCAGCTCCTTTGTCACCTCGGTTCTAGTCGGCCGCCTCGCGCCGGTCGACGCGGGCGACGGCTTCGGCACCAACCTGGCCGACATCCGCGCGGGCGATTGGAGCAAGGAAGCCATCGAGGCCTGCGCCCCCGCGCTGCGCCCCCGCCTGCCGCGGCTGGTCGCCAACGATCGCGTGATCGGCACCGTCTCGCATTACCTGGCGGGGCGCTTTGGGTTTCGTCCCGGAACCCACGTGATCGTCGGCTCCGGCGACAACCCCTGCAGCCTTGTGGGGCTGGGCCTGATCGGGGCCTCGGAGCTGCATGCGGTCAGCCTGGGCACCAGCGACACCTATTTCGGGTATCTGGCCGGATTGCCGGACGTGGTGCGCACCGAGGGGCATCTCTTCGGGACGGGCGACGGGGGTGCGATGTTTCTGGTCTGCTTCAAGAACGGAAGCCTCGCCCGCGAGCGGATCCGAAACGACTACGGTCTCACCTGGGAGGAATTTTCACGGATCCTGATCGCGACCCCGTCGGGAAACCGCGGCCGGATCATGCTGCCCTACGTCCTGCCCGAAATCACACCCCTGGTGCTGGAAGCCGGGGTGCGGCGCTATGGGGGGCTTGCTGCGGAGGATGCCGCCGGGAACGTCCGCACCGTGGCCGAGGCCCAGGCCATGGCCCTGTGCCTGCACTCGGCCTGGGCGGGGCGCCGCCCGGGGCGGCTCCTTGTGACCGCCGGCGGTTCCGAGAATCCCGGCCTTTTGAAGGTGCTTTCCGAGGTGTTCGGAGTCGAGGTCCAGGCGCATGAGGTCACGCAGAGCGCCGCCCTGGGCGCGGCGCTGCGCGCCGCCCATGCCGGGTTGAACCTCCATGGGGCGGCCGTCGGGTGGCGTGAGCTTTTTCGATCGGTCCTCACCCCCGGCCGCGGCCGGATCATCCGGCCGGCAGCCGGTGTAGCGGCCCGCTTCCATGCCCCGGGCGGCCTGCTAGATGTCTACGCGGCCTGCGAGCGCCATGCGAAGGGTAAGGGGCCGGACCCGGAGGCGGCCATCCGCGCCTTCCGCGCCGCCTTCCCCGATGCCTAGACCACGCCTTCGGTCCGGTTCCGGCCCTTGGCTTTGGCGTGATACAGGGCCTCGTCCGCCCGGTGGACGAGGTCGTCCATCTGGGTCTGCGGGTTCTGGCGGTCGATCTTTCTGAAATGAAACCCGATCGAGACCGTGATGCCGATCAGCGCCGCGTCGAAGCTGAACTTGAATCTTTCGACCGCGTTGCGGATGCGTTCGCAGTGGGCCTGCAGGATCTCCGGGCTGACCAGCCCGCGGGGCATCATGATGAACTCATCCCCTCCGTAGCGGGCCACGAAATCCTCGGCCCGCTTATTCTCCGTCAGAATGGAGGCAAAGCGGGAGAGGACGAAGTCGCCCCAGGGGTGGCCGTAGGTGTCGTTGATCGATTTGAAATGGTCGATGTCGGCCAGGATGACGCCGACCGGCAGCAGGTGCCGGCTGGCGTAAGCCAGCTCCATCGATGCCAGTTTGGTGAAATGCTGGCGGTTGAAAATGCCCGTGAGAGTGTCGAAGGTCGCGGAGTAGAGGAGGCTATCCTCCTGCCGGATTTCAGCCTCGGTCTTGTACTCGATTTTCATCATGGAATGGCCGAGCTGGAACGGCACGCCGGGGGAGAGGGGGGTGCGATGGACACGTTTGCAGTCGACGAAGGTCCCGTTGGTGGAGCCCCTGTCCTCGATCGTGATCGTGTCCTCCATCCATTCGATGACGCAGTGGATGCGCGAGACGCGCTGATCCCCGATGACGATGTCGGCGCGGGGCGAGCGGCCGATGGTCATGGGGCCTTGGCACAATCGGTGCCGCCGACCGCTGTTGTCTCCTGAAAAAATGACCAGGTACGGGTGGCGATCATCGGCCGGGGCGTAGGCCTCCGGCTCGATGACCGTGGTCTGGTCCAGATTGGCGGTTTCGATATCCTGCATGGCAAGGTGTCCGGGTAAGCGCGGTCGTCCGATGCGCCTTGCAGCGTTATCGGTACTTCCGCCCGCCGTGTTTAGGGAAAAATAAAATTAGTGTTGACAGGCCGATCGCGAACCGGTATTAAATTTTGCATACAAAATGCAAAATTCAACTTTGGGGAGCCTTTCATGGCCCGCTCTGCCCACGTGCGATCCACCCCATCCCGCACCGTCCGCCCTTCCACCCGGCGGCGGGTCGTGAACCTGGGCGCCGAACACGAGAACCTGGATCAGAAGGCCTACCAGATTCTCAAGGGCATGATCATGGCGCGGCAGCTTCCGCCCGGGCTCAAAATCCCGCAGGA
>JBFYWX010000209.1:0-6113 GCA_041310825.1 Desulfobacteraceae bacterium
TAGGCCGTCAGGAAGGCGCCCAGCAGACCGGCCGCGAGCCACATCGGGTTGGGGTGATCCGCCAGAACCCCCATGATCGCCTCTTTGCTGAAAAACCCGGAAAGCGGGGGCAGACCGCTCAGGGCGGCCGCGGCGAGGGCCATGCAGGCCATGGGGATGAGGAGCCCGCGGCCGCCCCGGCGCCCGATCACGAACATGTCGTTGGTTTCGTAGTGGTGGATGAAGACCCCCGCGCAGAGGAAGAGCAGGGCTTTGAAGCCGGCATGGGTGGTCAGGTGAAAAACCCCCGCGGTGTAGCCCCCGGCGGCCAGCCCCATCACCATGAAGCCCAGCTGGCTGATGGTCGAATAGGCCCAGACCTGCTTGATGTCCCGGGTGACCATGGCCATGGTGGAGGCGAGCAGCATGGTGAGGGTGCCGATGGCTAAAAAGAGACTCATGGCGTCGGGCGAAAGGCTGAAGAAGGGGAAGATGCGGGCGAACATGTAGACGCCGGCCGCCACCATGGTGGCCGAGTGCAGCAGTGCGCTCACCGGGGTGGGGCCCTCCATGGCGTCGGGCAGCCAGGTGAGCAGCGGGAACTGAGCGCTCTTGCCGGCCACCCCGCCGAAAATGAGCACGGCGGAGAGCGTGAGGAGCCCGGGCGAGAGGCGCTCGGCGATCTCAGGGCCGTTCAGGTCGAGGATGTTCAGGTTTCCGAACTGCAAGAGCACGATCAGTAGGCCCAAGAAAAAGGCGATATCGCCCAGCCGCGTCATGACGAAGGCCTTCTTTCCGGCCTCGCTGGCGCTGAATTTCTCGTACCAGAACCCGATCAGGAGATAGGAGGCGAGCCCGACCAATTCCCAGAAGATGTAGAGCTGGATCATGGTGGGCGATATGCTCAGGGTGAGCATGGCCCAGGCGAAGAGCGACTGGCATCCGTAGTAGCGGGAAAATCCGGGGTCCCCGGCCATGTAGCCCAGGGAGTACACCTGCACCAAAAAGCTGATCGTCGCCACGATGGTGAGCATCAACAGGCTCAACGGGTCCAGGAGAAAGCCGAAGGGGATGTAGAGATCGCCCGATATGAGCCAGCGGCCCGTGGTCTGGAGCGGTGCTGCCATGGACCAGTTGCGGGCCAGAAGGAAGAGGGCGCTCACGAGTGACGCCGCGATGGCGGCGATGGAGATACCGGCGGAGAGCCGGGGGTGCGGCCGCGTGAAGAGCATGATGAGCGCAAAGGATGCAAACGGGGCGAAGGCGCTCAGGGCGGCGGCGAGGAGATTGGGGTCCTGCATCCAGGCCACGTTCACGGTCACCCCCTGAGTTCCCGGGCCTGTTCGATGTTGATGCTGTGAATCCGGCGGAAGAGCGCGACGATGATGCTCAGGGCGATGGCGGTCTCGGCCGCGGCGAACCCCATTATGAAAAGGGTGTACACT
Organism: Desulfobacteraceae bacterium; assembly: GCA_041310825.1. Taxonomy (GTDB): domain Bacteria; phylum Desulfobacterota; class Desulfobacteria; order Desulfobacterales; family SpSt-501; genus SpSt-501. The sequence continues at coordinate 1,425 of JBFYWX010000209.1, forward strand.
TGGCCGATGACCGGGTCCGGCCCCAGGAAGCGGTTGAAGGCCATGAAGTTCAGGCTGGCGGCGTTGAGCATGAGCTCGATCGCGATCAGCATGCCGATCAACGAGCGGCGCTGCAGCAGGCCGAAGACGCCGATGACGAAGAGCGCCGCGGCGATGAAGAGGTAGGTTCCGAGACTGTTCATGGCGCCCTCCGGTTGCCGGCGCTGGTGATGAGGATGGCGCCCAGAATGGCCACCAGCAGCACGATGGACATGACTTCGAAGACGAGGCTGTAGCGGGTAAGCATATACGCGCCGATCGAGGAAATCGACCAGTCGCTGCCGCGTACGATCGCCGGCTGCCAGGGCGTTCGGAAGATGATGATCGCAAGCACCCCGAAAACCGCGAGCGCGACGGCGCCCGCCCCGAGCACTTTGGGCAGGTGCCGTTTGCGAAGGCTCAGGTGCAGGGGCCGTGAGAGCATGATGGCGAAAACGATCGAGATGCAGATCGCCCCCACATAAATCAGCAGCTCCATCAAGGCGATGAAGGGGCTGCCGAGGTAGAGGAAAAGCCCCGCGACACCGGTCAGACATAGAATCAGGCCCAGCACGTTGTAGAGGATGTTGCGCGGCAGGACCGCGATCAGCGCCCCCGTGAAGGTGAGGACCACCAGCACGGCAAAGGCTGCCTGGGCGAGCAGGGTTGGGTCGAAGAACTCCTGGAGCGGCGTCATGCGGATTCCTCCAGTCGCTGCATGAGGTTGACCACCCCTTCCCAGCGGCAGGCGTGGGCCATTTCGTACTCCGTTGAAAACTTCAGGGTCCGGGTGGGGCAGTTGGCCACGCACAGCCCGCAGAGGCTGCAGTGGGAAAAATCGATGAAGTAAAGCGTGGCGCGCTTGGGGGCGCGGGCCCTCGGTTTTTCGCCCTGGACCTTGATGACGCCGGTCGGACAGAAGCGTACGCAGGTGCCACAGGCGACACAGTTGTGGCTGCCGCTCTCCTCGAAGCGCACGAACTCGATGTGCCCTCTGTAGCCGGGGCTCATCTCCAGGCGCCGGCGCGGGTACTGGACGGTCACGCTGCGCCGGGCGCAGCGCCGGATGGTGACCCCCATCCCGGTGATGAGGCTCCAGCTGCCTTGAATAACCTCCCCAACCAGTCCCATCTCTAAACCCCTGTTCCCGGCCCCGCGCGCCCGGTGGACGCCGGTTGAGCCGCCCGGCCGAAGATTCCGGCGTCAGCGGATGATCTTGATGATCCCGGCGTAGACGACGAGATGGATCAAGGACACCGGGATCATGACCTTCCAGGAAAAATTCATCAATTGATCGAAGCGCAGGCGCGGGAAGGTCCAGCGCACCCAGATGATCACGAAAATCAAGGCATAGACCTTTAGAAAAAACCAGACGACCCCCGGCACGGGCAGAAACCCGAGCAGGGGGGGACTCTTCCAGCCGCCGAAGAAGAGCGTGGTCGCCACGGCGGTCACGATGAACATGTTGGAGTACTCGGCGAGGAAGAACATGGCAAAGCGCATGCCGCTGTATTCGGTATGAAAGCCGGCCACCAGCTCGGACTCGGCCTCCGGGATGTCGAAGGGCGCCCGGTTGGTCTCGGCCGTGGCGCAGATCAGGTAGATGACGGCCGCAACGGGCATCCAGAACACGTTCCAGAGGGTGGATTGGGCCTCGACGATGGTGGACATCTGCATGCTGTTGGTCCACAGGAGCACGTTCAGCACCACGAGCAGCAGCGGGATCTCGTAGGCGACGTTCTGGGCCACCGACCGGATGGCCCCGAGCAGCGAGTACTTGTTGTTGGCGGACCAGCCTCCCATCAGGATGGCCAACACGTTGAAGGCCGAAAAGGCGAAAATGAGCAGCACGCCCACGTTCAGGTCCTTGAGCTGCAGCTCCTCGTCGAAGGGGATCACGACCAGACAGGCGAGCACCCCCGTGAATACCACGATGGGCGCCAGCACGTAGAGTTTGCGGTCGACGTGGCGCGGGGTGATGAGCTCCTTGCCGAGCAGCTTGACCCCGTCGACAAGGGTCTGGAGAATGCCGTGCGGCCCCACCTCCATCGGTCCGAGACGCAGCTGGATATGGGCAGAGACTTTCCGCTCCAGCCAGACGAGGAAGAGGGTGTTGATCTGGACCAGCGCCACCAGCCCGATTGCGCCGGCCACGATCCGCGCCAGGTCCGGGCCCAGGATGTCAACGGCGGTTTGCCACATCGCGCATGCCCCCTTACCGGTCCACTTCCGGCACCACGATGTCGACGCTGCCCAGGATGGCGACCGTGTCGGCCACCAGCGTCCCGGGCAGGGCCTTGGTCAGCACCTGCAGGTTGCCGAAGGAGGGCACCCGCACCTTGAGTCGGTAGGGATAGGAGCTTCCGTCGCTGACGATGTAATAGCCCAGAGCGCCACGGGCCGATTCTACGGCGAAATAATAATCGCCTGCGGGCGGCCGCACCTTGCGCGGCGCCCGTCCCTTGAACGGGCCTTCCGGCAGGCCGTCCAGGGCCTGCTCGACGATGCGCAGGCTCTGCTCCATTTCTTGAAGGCGAACCGTGTAGCGTGCCAGCACATCCCCGGTGGTGCCGGTGGGGATATCGAATTCGAACCGGGGATAGACCGAATAGGGCTCAGCCCGGCGGATGTCGTAAGGTACGCCGCATGCCCGCAGCACCGGTCCCGTGCAGCCGAAGCGCAGGGCGGTCTCGCGGTCGATCACCCCCACCCCGCGGGTGCGATGGATGAAGATCACGTTCTTCGTGACCAGGGTGTGGTAATCGCCGAAACGGCTGCGCAGCCGCGCGATGAAGGCCCGCACGGCGCGGGCGAATTCGACGTCGACATCCTTGGCCACCCCGCCCACGCGGCAGTAACAGTAGGTGAGGCGGGAGCCGGTAATCCGGTCCAGGATGTCCATGATCTGTTCGCGATCGTCGAAGGCATAGAGAAACGGCGTAATGCCCCCGAGATCGAGGAGGTAGGTGCCGAACCACAAGAGATGGCTGCAGAGGCGGTTCAACTCGGCGCAGATGACCCGGATGAACTCGGCCCGCGCCGGCACCGCGATGCCGGCCATTTTTTCGAGGGCCGCCACATACCCGTGGTTGTAGATCAGGCCCGAGAGGTAATCCATGCGCGAGGTGTTGGGCAGAAACTGCTCGTAGAAATGGCTCTCGGCCATCTTTTCGTGCCCACGGTGGCCGTAGCCGATGACGGGGTCGGCCTCCAGGATGTATTCACCGTCGAGCTTGAGGAAGAGCCGAAGCACGCCATGGGTGCTGGGGTGCTGGGGCCCCATGTTCAGGTAATAGGTCTGCTCGATGACCGATTCAGGCAGGGCGGTCGCCATAGATGTCCTGCGCACTTCGGTACGCATGCACCTTTCCGAAGTGCTTGGCCAAGGGGTGAAAGTCGGCCTCTTCCGGCAGCAGCAGGCGCCGCAGGTCGGGGTGGCCGTCGAAGCGGATGCCGAAGAGGTCGAAGACCTCACGCTCATACCAGAGGGCGGCGTCGTAGACGTGGCTGATCGTAGGCAGCGGCTCACCCGGCGTCAGCGCCACCCGGACTTTCACCCGCGACGGGGATTCGAAGGAATTGTAAAAATAGATCACCTGCATTCCGTCGGTGAAATCGAGCGCGGTGACCGCCTCCAGAAAAAGGCCGGCCGTACGCGCCGCTCGGGCGATGGTCTCCACGTGCCGCGGCCCGGCCTGGATCTCCAGGCGGCAGCCGTTCACGGCGGGGTCCAGTTCGCGGGACTTTCCGGGCTCAGGCAGGTGGCGCCGCAGCTCTTCTTTGAAACCTTCGAAAGACATTGCGCTTCTCCCCGCGTGTGATCTTGTCCTGCAGGAGCAGAATGCCCTGGATCAGGGCCTCCGGCCGGGGGGGGCAGCCCGGCACGTAGACATCGACCGGTACGATGAGATTGGCGCCCGGCACGATGGCGTACTGCCCCTCGTACTCGAAAGGCCCGCCGGAGATCGCACAATTGCCCATCGCGATGCACCATTTCGGCGCCGGCATCTGCTCCCAGAGCGTCACGATGGTGGGGGCCATTTTACGGGAGATGGTCCCGGCCACGATCATGAGGTCGGACTGCCGGGGCGAGGCCCGAAACGCCCCGCTGCCGAAGCGGTCCAAGTCGAAGCGGCTTGCCCCGGCCGCCATCATCTCGATGGCGCAGCAGGCCAGGCCGAAGGTCATCGGCCACAGCGAGTTGGCCCGGAACTGGTTGAGCACCTTTTCCAGAAGTGCCAGTCGGATGACCGGCCCGGGCGCTATCTTTTTTTCTCCCACAGGAACACCCCTTTGCGCCAGGCATAGACGATGGCCAACGAGAGGATGCCGATGAAGATCACGATCGCGACAAAATCGCGGATCGCAAAGCCTTGATTGTAGGCCAGGGCCACCGGGAAGAGGTAGAGCACATCCACGTCGAAGGCGAGAAAGATGAGCGCATAAATGTAGTAGGAGACGCTGAACTGGATCCAGGCGCTGCCGATGGTGGGCATCCCGCTCTCATAGGTCTCGGAGCGTTTTTCACCTTCGCTGCGCCCGCCGATGAACCACGAAACGACGATGGGAGAGGCCGCAAAGAGCACACCGATCAGCAGAAAGACGCCGACATAGAGAAAGTCGTGTAACGCCTGCTCCGGCATGGTCTTGCTCCGCGCTGCGGGATAGGAG
>JBFYWX010000344.1:0-6545 GCA_041310825.1 Desulfobacteraceae bacterium
GATCCGGCGCACCGCTGTGTCAACGACCACCCGCAACGCGGGTGGCTTGGATTATCGGCCGCAGGCCGAAAAGACAAAAGCACGATAGTGCTTTACGCGTTGCACGTGAAACCGCGTGCACAGCGCGCGGTTTGAGAACACGTAAACTTAATCGTGCGATGAACCGGTCGTTCCACGACCGAAAACCAAAAGGAGGACCCGATGGACCAGAAACAGATGTTCAAACAGATGTTCGATTTCAACAAGGCGGCGTTCGACAACACCTTCAGCGCCATGGTGATGCTGCAGGAGCAGTCCGAGCGCATGGCCAGCACCATGCTGGAACAGGCCACCTGGCTTCCGCAGGAAGGGCGCAAGGTGATCACCGACTGGGTCGACGCCTACAAGAAGGGCCGCGAGATCTTTAAGAAGATGGTCGACGAGAGCTTCCATAAAGTCGAGGAGTATTTCAACAAATAAACGCATCACCGGATTAATCCAAAGAAGTTTAAGGTTCGAACTTCAGGATGCAGTCGGGGTCGGGGTCGGCACCTGATTTGCGATTCAAGTAAGTCAGTCTTTTTCTGTGGGAGCGGCATCTCTTGATCGCCGTAGCCAGCGGCAAAGGCTGGTTGCCGCGATCGGATCGTGGCTGGAGCCTACTCCGCCGAAGCCGCCTGGCGGCGAAGGCTGGGAGCCACTCCCACAAAATCTAAACTTACTCGCTGACGAACCGCTGCCGCAGGCGGCGTTCAACGCTTAACAGCGGTCAGAGGGGGCCCCTTGCATCTCCGCCGAACGCGTGGTGCTGTGGAGTTCGCGGCCTGGACTGATAATCACCTCTCCCCCCGGACGGCGGGGCTCCCGGCGGCAGAAGCCCCTTTGAGATGATGGGGCTTACGCGCACCGATCCCACGACCGGTGGCGGCACGGTCCGCACCGTTAAAAACCAAGGGTTTGCGGGTGGTGACCGCCATCCCGGCGGCCCGTCTGTCTGCAGGCGTTTCGGGCAAGTCGGTGATACCGACCCACCGGGGGTAGAGGCGATAGTCCAATGGATGGACGATCCGAGTGGCAGAGTCACAACACCACTGTCAAGGCCAAAAACCGTCGTCCGCCGCCTCCGCGCAATCACTTCTCCATGGCGGCCGTCAGCAGGCAGTGCAGCAACACGTTGACCCCGGCGTCACAGTCCTCCCAGCGTGAGTTCTCGATCTCGACGTGGCTGCGGCCGCCAAGGCTCGGTACGAAGATCATGGCCGTCGGGCACACCTGGTTGGTGTAGCTCGCGTCGTGGCCTGCCCCGCTCGCCCAGAGCATGTTCGAGTAGCCGAGCGCGGTCGCGGCGAGGAGCACCTGCTGCACCCGCGTTTCGTCGAAAGGCGAGTGGTTGACCCGCCAGGTTTCCTCGATCCGGATCGGACAGCCGTGCCAGGCGGCGATCGCCTCGAAGTCCCGGCGCAACCGCTCCCATGCCCTGAGCGCGTGATCGTCGTCCCAGGAGCGGATGTCCACCGTGAAGTGCACCCGGTCGGGTATGATGTTGCGTGAATTCGGGTGGTTCTGAATCTCGCCCACGGTGGCCACCATGTTGCCGCCCATGGCTTCTGGCAGCTCCCTGACCTTGACGATCATCTCGGCCGCGGCCACCAGAGCGTCGTGTCGCCCCTCCATGGGGGTGGGGCCCACCTGGTTGGCCTCGCCGGTCAGGTAGACGTCGTACCAGTGCAGGCAGAGGATGCCCTTGGGGGCGCCGATTTGCTTGCCCTCGCGCTCGAGCATGGGGCCCTGCTCGATGTGCAGTTCGTAGTAGCAATGCACCGGGAACCTGCGGCAGGGCGCCGGCCCCTTGTAACCGATGCGGATCAGCTCGTCCTCGAAGCGCTTGCCGTTGATGTCTTGGCGGCCGTAGGCCCAGTCGCGCGCAAGTGCGCCGGCCCATACCCCCGAGGCGAACATGGCGGGAGCGAAGCGTGAGCCCTCCTCGTTGGTCCAGTCCACGATCACCAGCGGCCGCTCGGTCACCACGTTGTTCTCGTGCAGGGTGCGCAGCACCTCGAGCGACCCCATGACACCGAGGATCCCGTCGAAACGCCCCCCCTTGGGTTGAGAGTCGATGTGAGAGCCGCTCATGACCGGCGCAAGCGAGTTGTCCCTGCCCGGCCGGCGGCCGAAGATGTTGCCCATCTCGTCGACCGTCACTTCGCAGTCGATCTGCCTGAGCCAGCTCACGAACAGATCGCGGGCCTGCCGGTCCTCGTCGGTCAAGGTGAGGCGTTGCACACCGCCGCCCGGGGTGGCCCCGATCCGAGCCATCTGCTCGAGGCTGTCCTGCAGGCGTTGGCCGTTAATGCGCAGCTTGTGAACGTCCATGGGGATCTCCTTAAATGTCGCGTGATGACTCCGGCGGATAAACAGGGAACATCATTGGGATTCTCGACGGCCGCTCCCCCCCCCGGCCGGGATCAGCCATCCGTGCGGCCCGTGCGGCGGCTCCCTGCCGGGATCGTGCCGGGGTGTAATTTCCCGGCAGGCCGCGGCGGCACATCGCCGACGACCAGCACGACCCGCATCCCGCCGTGCAAGAAGGGCCGGGCCTCATGCGGGAAGGGAATCGGCAACGTCCAGGTGTCCTGCGGGGCCACCAGGGCGAGCCTCCAGCCTCGGTAGCATGCCGCCAGCCGCTCGACGATGCGGCGTTGAAACGCGCGGCCGCCCCCCGGCGCGCCGAGGCGCCGGCCGTAGGGCGGGTTCAGCACGAGGATGCCCGGGCTCCGCGTGAGCTCCGCCGGGTCGAGGCTGAAAAAATCCCGACAGCGCACGGCGACCGCATCGTCAAGCCCGGACGCCGCGATGCAGGCCTCGAGTCGGCGGCAGGCCTCCGGGTCGATGTCGGAGGCCAAGATTCGGGGTGCCTCCAGCATCAGGAAACCCGCCGCCGCAGTTTGTTTCATGTGGGCCCAGCGCCGGTCGGAGAACGCAGGCCAGCCGGTGAAGGCAAAGTCGCGGAACCAGCCCGGCGGGATTTGCTTGGCCCACAGGGCGGCCTCAAGCGCGAAGCTCCCCGCGCCGCACATCGGGTCCATGAGGACGTCACCGGCGGTGTAACCGCACCATGCGAGCGCCGCAGCGGCCAGCGTTTCCCGTAACGGAGCCGCCCCGCCGTGGGTTTTGATTCCGCGAAGGTACAGGTTGGCTCCGCTGCTGTCAATTGACACGATAAAGCGGTCATCGGTTCCGCGAATGAAGACCTGCTGAAGGGGAGGGGATGTTCCCGGCGGCATTTCAGCCGGCGTCCCCACGTGTTCGCGAATGCCCCGGAGCACCCGCTCGGCGATGGCTTCCGTGTGATGGAGCCGGCAATGGCGGGTTGCGACCTGAATCCGTGGGGCGGCCCCCTGCGGCAGGAAGAGCTCCCAGCCGAATCGCAGCGCCTCGCGCTCGAGTGCCGGAAAGGAGGTCGCCTGGAAGGAGTGAATGCGCATCAGGATGCGGCCGGCGGTGCGCAGGTGAAGATTGGCAAGGTAGCATTCGTGCAGGCGGCCGGTGAACTCCACCCCGCCGGCAACCGCGCAGCCTGCGATCCCCAGTGTTGCCAGCTCTTGCCGGCACAGGGACTCGACGCCGGGGGTCGTCGCGGCGAAGAAATCGTGCCGTTTTCCGACGACATGGCGCTTGATGCGCTTTGTGAAAGAGGGGGTCATCGCGATGGAAGGCCTTTTTCGCATCGCTCGCCGGTGCGGCGCATCAGCGGGAGCGTTTTGGCCGCGGCACTCCGGCGGCCGGGGCGGAGTCTATGCACGGTGTGACCGGGCGCGAATCATGGCCGGGGCCTTTGCATCCTGCTCCTGCCTGAGTTGGAGCAGAACGATGGCGCCGATCACGAGCACCCCTCCCAGGATCTGCAGGGGCGCCATCACCTCGCCCAGAAAAAAGAAAGAGAAGATGCCCGCCATGATCGGCTCCAAGGTCGAGGTGATGCTGGCGCGGGTGGCGCGGATGCGGTTGATCCCCTCGTAGTAGAGACCAAAGGGAAGGATCGTTCCACCCACCGCGATGTAGAGCACCCAGCCCCACGCCGCCGGCGGATAGGGGTGCATGAACGACTCCAGCGGCGGCTGCAGCAGGTTCCACACGATCCCGGCGACCACCAGGGCATAAAAGAGCACCGTCCAGGGGTTGTAGCGGTGCATCCCGTACTCGCCGTGCACCGACCACCAGGCGAAGGCGAGGGCCGCGCCCAGGCCGCTCAGGATCCCGGGCAGGTTCATTTGGAAAATGCTCAGGTTGTAAGCCCCAACGACCAGGTAGCAGCCGCCGATGGCGGTGCCGATGGCGGCGGCGGTCCATCGGCCGATCGGTTCGCGCTGGAAGCAAGCGGTGTAAACGGCGATGAAGACCGGCGCCAAATACTCGAGGACCAGGGCGGCGGCCACGTTGAGCCGGCTGATCGCGAAGAGATAGGCGATGTTGACGGCGGCCATTCCCAGCGTGCCGAGCAGCAGGAAGTAGCCGATGTCTTTGCGATCGATTCGGAGCAGGTGACGGTGCCGGCAGAAAAGCCAAACGAAAAGCACCACCGCCGCCGTGGTGATGCGCAGCTGCACCAGTTGGAACGGTGTGACGCCTGTGTTGAAAAGAAATTTGGAGGCCGAGGCCCCGGAGGCCCAGAGGGCCGCGGCCAGGACGACGCACAGGTAGCCGATTTGAAGCGATCTTGTGTGCACGGTCGGTCAGACGTTGCCTTTTCGAGGGGTTCCGACTACAAAATCAATGACCCACTTTTAAGTGAAAAGACCCACAGTATCAAGGGACAATCGGTCATGCCAACGCCGGTGTTTTTCGCAAAATGCGATTATGACGCTGCGGCCCTCCGGGCGGCGGTGCACGCGATGCTCGATCGGATCGGCGTCCCGCGCATCCGGGCCGGCGCTCGGGTCCTGATCAAGCCCAATTTTCTCGCCCCGGCGCGGCCGGAGCGGGCCATGACCACCCACCCCCTCGTGCTGCGCGCCGCGGCCGAATATGCGCTCGCCCACGGCGCCAAGGTGCTGATCGCCGACAGCCCGGGCATGGGGAGCTTCGATCGGCTTCTGCGCGAGGGGGGGTACGCCGATGCCCTGAAAGGCCTCGATGTGGAGGTGCGCCCTTTCCGGCACTCCGTCCCGGTGGGCATCGGTGCGCCGTTCGGCCGCATCGAGATCGCCCGCGAGGCCGTCGAGGCGGATGCGGTGGTGAACCTGCCCAAGCTCAAGACCCACGCCCAGATGCTGCTTACCCTGGGGGTCAAAAATCTTTTCGGCTGCATCGTCGGGCTCAAAAAGCCGGAGTGGCACATGCGCAGCGGAGTGGACCGCCGGCTCTTTGCCAGGCTCCTGGTCCAGATCCACCGCGCGGTCGACCCGGCGGTCACCCTGGTCGACGGCATTTTGGGGATGGAAGGCCACGGGCCCGGCAGGAGTGGCACCCCTCGGCGCTTCGGTGTCCTGGTGGGAAGCACGAGCGCCCCGGCGGCCGATGCGGCGATCTGCCGCTTCCTCGGCCTGGCCCCGGGGGAGCTTCCCACCCACCGGGCGGCGCAGGAGCTGGGGCTGATGCCGGCGGATATAGAGACTCGCGGGGAGTTTATGCCGGCCGCCGGGGTCCGGCTGCCGGTTCTGGCGCCCCTCACCTTCGGCCCCCGGCCGCTGCAGCGCCTGATGCGCCGGCACCTGGTCCAACGGCCCGCGGCCGACCGCCGGCTCTGCCGGATATGCGGGGAGTGCTGGCGCCTTTGCCCGGCGAAGGCCATCACGCCCCATGGCCAGCGGATCGGGTTCGACTACGACCGCTGCATCCGCTGCTACTGCTGTGTCGAGATGTGCCCCCACGGCGCCCTCAACGCCGTCGAAACCGGGCCCGGCCGGTTCGTCCGCGAGCTGGCCGGCCTGCGGGACCACATCGCGGTGCGGCTGGGAAAAAAATTCCGCCCTTCGCCGCAGGGCCATTGAACGCCATGCGGATCCCGCTGCCTTCGATCGCGGCCGGGTCGCGGACGCTTGACCCGAGCGGTGTTTCAAAGTAGATTCGCCCTGGATCGAACGCTTTTTTTACGGGTGGGGCCAGGGCGGTGAATCACCACTCCCCGATGCCATGGCCTCACTGTGGACGCCTGCAGCCCCAGAAGAGGAGGATTCCATGGCCGGTATCAACAAGGTGATCATCGTTGGAAATCTCGGGAGGGACCCGGAAGTCAGCTATATCCCGAGCGGAGCGGCCGTCGCCAAGTTCAGCGTGGCCACCTCTGAAACCTGGAAAGACAAGAACTCCGGGGAGAAAAAGGAGCGCACCGAGTGGCACCGCATCGTGGCCTGGGACAAGCTCGGTGAGATCTGCGGCAAATACCTGGCCAAGGGGCGGCAGGTCTATGTGGAGGGCAAGCTGCAGACCCGCAGCTACGAGGACAAGGAGGGCGTCAAGCGCTACGTCACCGAGATCGTCGCCCAGGATGTCCAGTTTCTGGGCGGCCGGGACAACCAGGACTCAGGCCGCCCCGGCGGGCCGCCTTCCTTCCGCGAGCCTTCCCC
>JBFYWX010000027.1:0-3618 GCA_041310825.1 Desulfobacteraceae bacterium
GGTCTCGAGGATGGTGCGCTCGGTCAGGGCCACCCCGGTCATCTTCAGAAGGACGAGCGTGATGATGGCCGGGCAGACCACGGTCCACCCGGCGCCCGGGACCGCAAGGGCGATCAGGAAAAACCCCCACCAGATGAGGCTTTCGCCGAAATAGTTGGGGTGCCGGGAGTAGCGCCAGAGCCCCCGGTCCATGACCCGGCCCTTGTTGGCCTGGTCGGCCTTGAAGCGCGAGAGCTGGGCATCGGCCACGGCCTCGAAGACGAACCCGACGGCCCAGATCAGCGTCCCGGCCGCGTCCCAGGCCGTGAAATGGGCCGGCGCGGTGCTTGCCAGCGGCACCTGCACGACCAGCGCGATCACCCAGAGGAAGAGGGCCTGGAGCCAGAAAACCTTGAACAGGCTCACGATCCAGAAGCGCTCGCCGCTCGCCTCGCGCCAGGAGCCGTAGCGCGGGTCCTCGCCCTTGCCCCAATTGCGTCGGGTGAGGTAGGCGGCGAGCCGCAGCCCCCAGAGGGTGGTCAATACGGCCACGAGCCAGCGCCTGCCGGCGTAGCCCTCGGAGAGCCCGAAGGTGAGCCATGCGATCAGCACGAACCCGAGGCCCCACAAGCTGTCCACCACGGTGACGTTGCGAATGAGCAGGCTCACCACCCAACCCGCCGTCATGAGGGCTGCGACCGCGGCCAGGTTCCATGCAGCGATGTGTATGAATGACTCCATTATGTCACCAAGCAAAGAAGGGGCCAAGGGGCCGAGGGGTCAAGGGTCCAAGTGTAAAGAATGACTGATGCGGGGCACTGGATACCGGATGCGAGATAGAATAAAGAGGATCAAAAAAACCGTTCCCTGAATCTTTTATCAGCAACCGTGAACCGTGCACCGTGTGCCGTGTTTTTTTCCAACAAACCCTATGAACTGTCATAAACAGTTGCCGATCCAATTTTAGGCACTTTAGCTCACTTTAGGCACTTCCAACTTCAAGGGATCCTCCCACGGCTCCCCGCGCTTGCGCCGGGCGACGGCTTCCAGTATGGCCGCGTGGACCGGGGCGCTGATCGGGTAGGAGAGGGCGATCAGCAGGGCGGCCAGGTTGCACAGCGAGGGCACCAGGGCGTAGAGGATTCTCAACGTCAGGCGCACCTCTTCGGGCTGGGGGGCGTTGGGGACGTAGCCGGCGAGGCCCAGGATCGACAGCCCGGCGCCCACCCCGACGGCGGCCGCCATCTTCTTTGCGATCGACCACAGACCGATGTAGCGTCCCTCGCGCCGCTCGCCGGTCAGAAGCTCGTCGTAGTCGATGACGTCCGCCTGGATCGAAGAGGGCAGGGCGAGGGTGGCTCCCAGGCCGATCCCGGAGAAGAAAACCAGCACCCCGTAAATCGCGGCATCTCCGGGGCCGAGAAAAAAGACCCCGGCGAAAGCCCCCGTGTTGACCCCGATCGAGATCAGCCAGGCCGCCTTCTTGCCGATGCGCTGCGCCAGCACGACCCAGCCCGGCAGGAAGAGGATCCCGGTCGCGAAATAGAGCAGCAGGAAGAAATCCGCATGCGGCGACTCGAGCACGTACTGGACGTAGAAAAGGATCAGGGTCGCGGGCAGGTTGCTTCCGATCGCGCTGATGGTGTAGGCGCTGAGGAGAATCATGAACGGGCGGTTTTTGAATACAAGGCGCAGGCCGCGCCAGATCCCGGCCGCACCGGGCTCGGCCGCGGCGCTTCGCTCGCGCACGGCGAGACAGCACCACCAGGCGGTTGCGACCACCAGCGGGGCGTAGATGATGGCGATGTAGAAAAACTTGGCGCGCTCCCCTTGCGCATCCGCGGAGAGGCCGAAGGCGGCCTGGACGGCGGCCGGGGAGGCGGCGGCGGCGAGCGTCCCGGCGATGAGCAGCCCGTCGCGTAGGCCGAAGAGGGTGTTGCGCTCGTTGTAATCGAAGGTGATCTCCGGGCCGAGCGACTCGTAGGGCACGGCCACCACGGTCCAGAAGAGAAAGAGGGCGTAGATGCAGACCCCGAACCAGACCGTTTCGAAGAGCGGCGAGCCCTGCGGGGGGGTGAACAACAGGTAGATGAAGAGCGCCACGAACAGCGCTCCGACCGCGATGTAGGGCCGGCGGCGGCCGAAGCGGGTCTCGGTCCGGTCCGAGAGGTAGCCCATGGCCGGGTCGGTCAGGGCGTCGAAGACCCGTACGCTCGCGAGAATGGTGCCCAGGGCCGCGATGTTGACCCCCACCACATCGGTGTAGAATTTGGGCAGGTAGACATAGATCGGGATCCCCACCACGGCGAGCGCGAAGGCCGGTGCGGCGTAGGCGAGCTTTTTGAGCGGCGGGACTCTTGCCGAGGCAGCCGTGCTCATCCATCCCCCAGAAGGGTTCGTTTCAGACCCTCGTCAAGGGGCATCGGGCCGAGCCAGATGGCAAAGAGCCCGGCCGCGAAATCCGCACCCGCCACCGTGCCCAGGGGGTTGCCGTTCAGTGCCAGCGTCGTGCCTGTGCCGGGAACGTAGGTCAGACTGTAGCGGTCACCCGGCGTGACGTCGCGGTAGAGGGCGTTCAACTCCTCGACCGCCGGCTTCAGGCGCTCGAAGCGCGTCATGCTGACGTTGCGCGCGATTCCGCTGCGGGTGGCCGTGGCGAAATCCGGTGCGGCGATGGCGTGGAAGTACTCGATCTCGAGGTGCTTGGGAACGTCGAAGAGGGCCTCCTCGGTGCGGACCGCCTCGGGCAGGTAGAAGGCCGCCACGTAGGCCTTGATAAACACCATGTAGCGCAGAAGACCGGCCCCGCGCAGCGGCAGGTCGGCATCCCCGGCAGCGACGGTTTCCGCGAAACGCACCCCCTCGACGACGACGGTCCCTGATGCTGCCGGCGAGCCGGCCAGCGCCAGAGTGACAGTCAGGATGGCGATCAAAAGCGTATTCATGGTCCCTACTTTCCGAGTCGAGCCCGCGCTGCGGCCAAACCTCACGGCGCGGAGGGTAGGTCAATATAATCCCCCGTTCAGCAAGCGCAAACAGCCGGGCGCCCGCGCGATGATGATCCGGCGGCCGGCCCGGTGTGCGGTTGACAATCGGGATGGTTGGTATACGATTAAGAAAGATAAATTACCCGGACGGCTTCCGATGCAACGGATCCGTCCATTTATTTTTGGCGGCCGGCCGAGAACGACGTGCCGCCCGAGCAAACGGCCATGAAGAAACGCATTTTTCTCGCGACAACGGTCATCATCGGAGTGGTGGGGGTGCTGGGCGGCATCAAAGGGTTGCAGATCAACCGGATGATCGCCCACAGCAAGCAGTTCGTGCCGCCGCCCGAGGTCGTCACGACGGCCGCGGCCGCTTACCAGAGCTGGGAATCCGTGCTGCCGGCGGTCGGCTCACTGGAGGCGGTCCAGGGGATCACGGTCACGGCCGAATTGAGCGGGAAAGTGGTCCAGATCGACTTTATCCCCGGCGGCCGGGTCAAGGCCGGCGACCTGCTTGTCAAACAGGACACCTCGTCCGAAGAGGCCCAGCTGCGTTCGGCCGAAGCGGCCGCCACTCTGGCCCGGCTCAACATGGAGCGCTTCGGCAAGCTGCTCGCCGAGCGGACCATCGCGCAGTCGCAGTTCGACAATG
>JBFYWX010000225.1:0-8316 GCA_041310825.1 Desulfobacteraceae bacterium
TATCGGGACCGTCTGCTCAACAACCTGAAACGCAATGCGCAGACACTGGGTTATCAACTGGTTCAGCTAACTGAAAACACGAATGAAATGGTAAACAACCCAGTTTAAGTTCCTTGGAAGCCCAAGTTCAAGGCACGCGAATCCCGTGTCGCGAGGCGTACTTATCGTACGCCGCAGCGAGCACGGGATGACGCGCAACGCAGATATTGGGCTTTCTACAAAGTCGGCGCACTTCACAAAACCGCCCGGCTGGTGTAAGGCTCCGGCATGAACATCCCCTATGCCCCCCAGAACCAGATCCCGAGCGGAATGATCGACCTGGCCATCGGCCAGCCCTCGCCCTGGCTGCTGCCGCTTGAGGTGATCGCAAGCGCCTGCGCGGATTTCGGCCGCTGGGGGAAGACCGACCTGCTCGCCTACGGGTTCGAGCAAGGGGATAAAGGCTTCCGGAGCGCCCTCGCCGCATGGCTCAATCCGATCTATGGCCGGCCGGTCGACCCCGGCGAGCTTCTGGTCACCAACGGCGCCTCCCTGGCGCTTGATCTCGTGTGCACGCTCTTCGCCCGGTCCGGGGATACCATCTTCGTGGAGGAGCCGACCTATTTCCTGGCTCGCAAAATCTTCGCGGATCACCAGCTGAAACCGGTGGCCCTGCCGATGGATGCCGACGGCCTGATCACTGATGCGCTCGAGGAGGAGCTACGGCGCAGCCGGCCGGCGTTTCTTTACACCATTCCGACTTTCCACAACCCGACCAGCGTCACGCTCAGCGCCGCGCGGCGGGAAAAGCTGGCGGAGGTGAGCCGGCGATACGATCTGCTGGTGGTGGCCGACGAGGTCTACCACCCGCTCGCCTATAACGCGCCCCCGCCCCCGCCCATGGCCGGCCACTGCCTTTCAGCCGATATCATCTCCCTGGGCTCTTTTTCGAAGATTCTGGCGCCCGGTTTGCGTCTGGGCTGGCTTCAGACCTCCCCGGAGCGGATCGCGCGCATCGTCGGCTGCGGGCTGCTCGACAGCGGCGGCGGCCTCAACCCCTTCACCTCCGGGGTGGTGCGCAGCGCCATCGAGCTCGGCCTGCTCACGGCCCACCTCTCCCGGCTGCGCGAAACCTATTCCGAACGAATGGCAGCCATGTGCGCGGCCCTGCGCACCCACCTGTCCGGCCGCATCGAGTTCATCGAACCCGAAGGGGGGGTCTTCATCTGGGTCCGATTGCCGGAGGGGACCGACGCGCAGGAGCTGCTTGCCCGGGCCAAGGCCCGTCACGTGGAGTTCGTGCCGGGCAGACGGTTTTCGAACCGGGAGGGGCTTGCCGATTTCATACGCCTGAGCTTCGCGTTTTACGACACGCCGGAGCTGATCACCGGCGTCGAGCGATTGGCCGCCGTGATTCCCAGCCGCTAAAAAGGCTGCAGGCCGGCGCTGACCGGCACCGTTTATGACCGGCCCAACTCGTCGAGGGTCTCGCCCGCCACCCGGAAAATCCGCCAGTCATCGAGCATGCGGCCGCCGAGTTTCCGGTAAAAAGCGATGGCCGGCTCGTTCCAGTCCAGAACCGACCACTCCAGCCGGCCGCAGCCGCGGGCCTTGGCGTGGCGGGCGATGAACCGCAACAGCTCCCGTCCGACCCCTTTCCCGCGCCACGCCGGCTCGACGTAGATGTCCTCGATGTAGATTCCGGGCCGCCCCAAAAAAGAAGAGAAGTTGTGAAAGAAGAGGGCAAAGCCGATGGGAATGCCGGCGTTTTCGGCGAGCACCACCTCGGCCACCCGGCGGCCGTCGAAGAGCGACGTCCGCAGGGTCTCGACGTCGGCCGTCACCTCATGGGAGAGCCGCTCGTATTCGGCCAACCCACGGATCAGCCCGAGGATGATCTCGACGTCTGTCTCTTCGGCGTAGCGCAGCGTGACCGCGGGGGTGCCGGAGTCATAATCATCGCTCAATTCGGTTCCTCCTCCCGCCGGCCCCGCCAGCGGCGGCTATCAGCGGGTCTTCATTTTCCGCAGCCGGATGGACTTGGGGGTCACCTCCACGAGTTCGTCGTCGCCGATGTACTCCATGGCCTGCTCGAGGGTGAACTGGCGGGGGGGGATCAGGCGCAGGGCCTCGTCGGTGCCGGAGGCGCGGATGTTGGTGAGCTTCTTCTCCTTGCAGATATTGACCCATAGATCCTGGGGGCGCGAGTTCTCGCCCACGACCAGGCCCGGGTAGACCGGGTCGTTGGGGCTGACGAAGATCGTTCCGCGCGGCTGGAGATGAAAGATGCCGTAGGTCACGGCCTTGCCGTCGCGGTCCGAGACCAGGACCCCGTTGGCCCGGCCGCTGATTTCGCCGGCATAGGGCGTGTGGCCGACAATCAGCGTGTTGAGGATCCCCGTGCCGTGGGTGTCGGTCATGAACTGGCTGCGGAACCCGATCAGACCGCGGGAGGGGATCTCGAACTCCAGGCGCACCCGGCCGAACCCGTTGTTGACCATTTTGACCATCTTGCCGCGGCGGGCACTCATCATTTCGGTCACGATCCCGATGAACTTCTCCGGGATGTCCACCACCGCCAGCTCCTTGGGCTCCATGGTTTTACCCGCCACCTGGCGCGTGATGACCTTGGGCTTCGAGAGCGAGAGCTCGAATCCTTCCCGGCGCATGGTTTCCACAAGGACCGCCAGCTGCAGCTCGCCCCTTGCGCTCACCCGGAAAGACTCCTTGCTTTCGGCCGGCTCGACCCGCAGGCTCACATTGTAGAGCAGCTCCTTGTCCAGGCGATCCTTGATGTGGCGCGAGGTGAGGTACCGGCCCTCCTTGCCCGCCAGGGGCGAGGTGTTGACCGAGAACACCATGGCGATGGTGGGCTCCTCGACCGTGATCGCCGGGAGCGGCCGCGGGTCCAGCGGGTCGCCAAGGGTGTCGCCGATGAAGATGTCCTCCACCCCGGCCACGGCGGCGATGTCGCCGGCCGCAATCCTCTCCTGCTCGACCCGGTTGAGGCTTTCATACGTGTAGACGGCACTGAGCGAGACGTCGCGGCGGGTGCCGTCCGGTTTGAGCAGGGCGACCCCCGGCCCCTTCTTCAGCGTGCCGTTCACGACTTTGCCGATGGCGATGCGGCCGACATAGTCGCTGTGCTGGAGGTTTGTCACCAAAAACTGCAGGGGGGCCTCGGGGTCGACCGCCGGGGCCGGGATGGCGGCGAGAATGGCCTCGAAGAGCGGCATCAGACCCCGCCCCTGGGCCTCCGGGTCGGTGAGTGCAATGCCGGCCTTGGCGTTCGTGTAGAGCACCGGGAAGTTCAGCTGCTCCTCGGTGGCGTCCAGGTCGATGAAAAGGTCGTAGATCTCGTCCAGAACCTCGTTGATCC
The DNA here is from genome assembly GCA_041310825.1 of Desulfobacteraceae bacterium. GTDB lineage: Bacteria > Desulfobacterota > Desulfobacteria > Desulfobacterales > SpSt-501 > SpSt-501. The sequence goes on from JBFYWX010000225.1 coordinate 3,359, forward strand.
TCCGGTCCGGCCGGTCGATCTTGTTGACCACCACAATCGGGGGCAGCCCGTGCGCCAGGGCTTTTCCGAGGACAAAGCGCGTCTGAGGCAGCGGCCCCTCGGTGGCATCCACGAGCAGCATGACCCCGTCCACCATGTTGAGGGTGCGCTCGACCTCGCCGCCGAAATCCGCATGGCCCGGGGTGTCCACGATGTTGATCTTGGTCCCCTTGTAGACGATGGCCGTGTTCTTGGCCATGATCGTGATGCCCTTCTCGCGCTCGAGGTCCAGGCTGTCCATGACCCGCTCGGCTACCTGCTCGTTGTCGCGGAAGACCCCGCTCTGCCAGAGCATGGCATCGACGAGCGTCGTCTTGCCGTGGTCGACGTGGGCGATGATGGCCAAATTGCGCAAATCGGTTCGCTGATTCATGGCAGTCCTCTATGGCATCTGGTTGCAATAATGGTCAGACAGTCTAACGTACAGGCGGGCCAGCCGTCCGTCAAGGCGAATGAATTCAATCGGATAGAACGGTTTTTAAAACCGTGTAGACATCGGTCAGGCTGTTCAGGCTCACCCACTCGTCCACGGCATGGGCGCCGTGGCCGGCCGGGCCGAAGAGAACGCTCGGAATGCCGGCGAGCCCCATCAGGGCCGAGTCGGCCCAGAAGGAGAGGCCGCTCAGCTTGGCGGCCGGGGATGCCGCTTGCAGGCGGCGGATGATCGCCGCATCCGGCGGGGTTTTGTAGGGCGGGCGGATGAAAATGGTATTCATTTTCACCCGGTGGCCGCCGGGAAGCGCCTCCACGGCGCGGGCGACCCGCACAAGCTCGCCGGCGACCGCTTGCGGCGCCTCATCCGGCAGCGTGCGTCGCTCCCAGCGCAGCACGGCATGGGCCGGCACCACGCTGAGCTCGGTCCCGCCCTGAACCATCCCCCCGTGCAGCGAGGGGCGGTCAAGGAGCGGGTCCGGGGGGCGTGCGGCGAGCTCTGAGCGGATGCGTCCGAGCTCGGCCAGCGCACCGCCCAGGGGGATGATGGCGTCGATGCCCTCCTCCGGCCGGCTGCCGTGGGCGGCCCGGCCCAGGACCTCGATTTCGAACCAGGTGAAGCCTTTGTGGCCGACCCCGATCTCGCCCTCGGTGGGCTCCAGAAAAACGGCGGCCGAAGGTGCCGGAGAGACGGACGGCAGCCACTCGCGCACGAGCTGCTCGGTACCCAGGCTGCGATCCTCCTCGTCCGCGGAAAAGGTCAGCCACACGTCACCGGCCGGCGGGTGCTCTGCAAGGTGCTCGGCCAGGTCCAGCATGACGGCGACCCCGCCCTTCATGTCGTAGACCCCGCGGCCGTACAAGCGGTCCCCCTCCTGCCGCAGGGTAAAAGGCGAATCCATCCCCTCGACCCCGACCGTGTCGATGTGGCCGTTCAGGACAGCCGACTCCCGGCCGGATTTTCCTCGCACCCGGCCGACCACGCTGGCCCGCGCGGCGGCCACCGAAAAAAGTTTTGCCTCCAACCCGAGCCGTTCGAGATGCCGGCAGATGAAATGGGCGATCTCACCCTCGCCGGGACCGCCGGAAAGGGTGGCATTGATCGAGTTGATGGCGACAAGGTCGCCGAGAAGACGGGTGAGGCGCTTTTCCATGCGATGCACTCCTTTCCGCGAAAACCGATTACTAAATCCCCCCGGCCCCCTTTGTCAAAGGGGGAAATAGGATTTGACCCTTCAGCCGATAATCGATAGGTAAGAGGTCTCCCCCGTTCGGTTGTGGTTTGTATGCCGGTCCGGATCGAAAAGCCGGTTTATGGTCTCAAAAGGAGGCGTCATGACCTATCGCATCGCGTTGATCCCCGGTGACGGGATTGGTCTGGAGGTCGTCCCCGAAGGCGTGCGGGTTCTCCACGAACTTGCCGGACGGTACAAATTCGGAATTGAGTTCACCGAATTCCCCTACTCGTGCGACTACTACACCAAGCACGGCGTCATGATGCCCGCGGACGGGCTCGACCGGCTCCGGCCCTTCGACGCCATCCTGCTCGGGGCCGTGGGGGCTCCCGGGGTCCCGGACCATGTGTCGCTCTGGGGGCTTTTGATTCCCATCCGCCGCAGCTTCGACCAGTATGTCAACATGCGCCCGGTGCGCCTGTTGCCCGGCATCAAATCTCCGCTCGCCGGTCGCACGGCTACGGACATCGATTTCGTCATCATCCGCGAGAACACCGAGGGCGAGTACTCCCAGATCGGCGGCCGCCTTTACCCGGGCACCGAGCGGGAAGTCGTCGTTCAGGAGTCGATCTTCACCCGCAGCGGGGTGGACCGGGTCCAGCGCTTTGCGTTCGAGCTCGCCCGCAGGCGCCCCCGCCAACATGTGACCTCGGCCACCAAGTCGAACGGCATCATCCACACCATGCCCTTCTGGGACGAGCGTTTCCGGGCCGCTGCGGCCGAGTATCCCGAGATCCAGACCAGCCAGTACCACATCGACATCCTAACTGCCCACTTCGTGCAGCACCCGGACTGGTTCGACGTCGTGGTGGCGAGCAATCTCTTCGGCGACATTCTCTCCGATCTCGGCCCGGCCTGCGCCGGGGGGATCGGGATCGCGCCCTCGGCCAACTTGAACCCCGAAAAAAGATTCCCCTCCATGTTCGAGCCCGTGCACGGCTCCGCCCCCGACATCGCCGGCAAGGGGGTCGCGAACCCCATCGCGACCCTCTGGTCGGTGGTGCTGATGCTGGAATTCCTGGGCGAGGCGGCTGCCGGCCGGGCGCTCATGGCCGCGATCGAGGCCGTCACGGGCGAGGGACGGGTGCTCACCCGGGACCTGGGCGGCACGGCCGGAACCCGCGAGCTCACCGATGCGGTGCTGAACCACCTGCTGTGAAGGATGAGGCATCGGCGCTTCAAGCGCGTTCTTCATCGTCCCCAAACGCTGCCTGGTTGCGTTGCTATCGGTACCCGTGCACGTACACGATTCCTTTAAACAATAAGTGAACCGACGTGTACGAGAAGGTGTACCGCTTCGCTGTGAACGTGTACGTATCCACTGCAGACAGCCGCAAAGGCCACAAGGCTTTGTCCAAGGAGGTCCGCCGAATTAGCGGTTGACCCTGATGTCTCCCTGCGTTATGATGCGAATATCTTTTAGTGTAGAAGGGTTACTCCAAGTGAACGGTTTTCGGTTCAAACCAAATGCATTGTCCGCGTGCTTCCATCGAGCCCGTTTTCGCCTCGCGGGGTCTCCGCCCTGAATCCCGGCAGCCAAGTTTAAAAAATTGGAATAATAATAAAATCAAGGTGTACGGCCATGCGTCCGGCATAGCCGTTTCCGATCGAGAGTGAAGATGAACAGCGAACTACAGAAAGAGATCAGCCGGCGCCGCACCTTCGGCATCATCAGCCACCCCGATGCGGGCAAGACCACGCTGACCGAAAAGCTTCTCCTTTTCGGGGGAGCCATCCGCATGGCGGGCATGGTCAAGGCGCGCAAGGCCACCCGGCACGCCACCAGCGACTGGATGGCGATCGAGCGCGAGCGGGGGATATCGGTCACCACCTCGGTGATGAAGTTCGACTACCGCGATCTCGAAATCAACCTCCTCGACACCCCCGGCCACCAGGACTTTTCCGAGGATACCTACCGGGTGCTGACCGCCGTCGACAGCGCCTTGATGGTGGTCGACAGCACCAAAGGGGTCGAGCTGCAGACCGAAAAGCTGATGGAGGTTTGCCGGATGCGCAACACTCCCATCATCACCTTCATCAACAAGCTGGACCGCGAGGGACTCGACCCGATCGGGCTGCTCGATGAGATCGAGAACAAGCTTCAGATCGAGTGCACGCCGTTTTCATGGCCGCTCGGCATGGGCAAGGGCTTCAAAGGGGTCTACGACTTGCTGCGCCGCGAGATCTACCTCTTCACCCCGGGCCGCGAGACCCGGGAACGGGAGGGAGTGCGGATCACCGATCTCGGCGACCCGCTGCTCGACCGGCTCCTGGGCAGCCGGGCGGCCGAGCTGCGCGCCCAGGTCGAGCTTCTGGAAGGGGCGGCGAACCCCTTCGAGCAGGAGCAGTTTTTGAAGGGAGGCCAGACCCCGGTCTTTTTCGGCAGCGCCCTGAACAACTTCGGCGTCCAGGAGCTGCTCGATGCGTTTGTCGAGCTCGCGCCGCCGCCGCGGCCGCGGGAGGCCCTCACCCGGACGATCGCGCCCGACGAGGAGGCCTTCTCCGGCTTTGTTTTTAAAATCCAAGCCAACATGGACCCGGCCCACCGCGACCGGATCGCTTTCCTCAGGATCTGCTCCGGCAAATTCACCCGCGGGATGAAGGTGACCCACCACCGGCTCGGCAAGCAGGTCGGCCTCAACAACGCCACCATCTTCATGGCCCAGGACCGGACCAACGTGGAGGAGGCCTATTCCGGGGACATCATCGGCATCCACAACCACGGCACGATCCGCATCGGGGACACTTTTTCCGAAAAGGAGCCGCTGCAGTTCACCGGCATCCCCAACTTCGCCCCGGAGCATTTTCGGCGCGTGCGGTTGAAAAACCCGATGAAATCCAAGCAGCTCCACAAGGGACTGGTCCAGCTCTCCGAAGAGGGGGCGATTCAGGTCTTTCGGGCTCTGGTGGGCGGGGACCTCATCCTGGGGGCCGTGGGGGTGCTGCAGTTCGATGTGACGATGGCCCGCCTGGAGGCCGAATACGGCGTGGATGCGGTCTACGAGCCGGTGGACTACTCAACGGCGCGGTGGATCGACTGCGCAGACCCGAAGACCCTCGACCGCTTCGAGCGGCGGCTGCGCGTGGATCTCGCCCATGATGCCGAGGGCTGCCTCACCTATCTTTGCGCCAACGAATTCCGGCTCGGTTTTGCGATCAAGGACTGGCCCGAGATCACCTTCCGCAAGACCCGCGAATACAGCGACGGCACCCCGCGGCAGCCGGCCCGTCGGGTGGCATGACATCCCCAAC
>JBFYWX010000433.1:0-3514 GCA_041310825.1 Desulfobacteraceae bacterium
AAAAGTTAAAAAGTTGGACAGAATTTAAATCTTTGTAAACACAATGCCAGTCTGGTTTTGCTGGGGCGTGTAAAAATATTGTACACAAAACACACACAATTTCATTGGTAAGAGACTAAAAATCGTGGGGCGGATGACATTGGCCCGTAGCCCATCGTTTTTGACTGTGCAAGTTTGGTTTTTTATGCTCCCGTAAGGGCATGTATGCTGTTTTAGTAAATATTTGACGACAGCCTCCCGATTGGATAATCAGAGCAGGACCGTGCTAACATCCAGGTGACGAACATACGGACATGAGCATTCGTTCAGAAGAACTGAAACAAGTAGTGCAAAAGGTTTCAGCGCTGCTTTCGACCCATAACGGCGGCCAGCCGTATGCCAGCCTGGTGGCGTTCGCCTTGTCAGATGACCTGGGATCACTTTATTTTGCCACACCGCCGCACCACCTGTAAGTTCAGCAACCTTCAGAGGGATTGCCGCATGGCGTTGCTCATCACCAAAAGCACGAACAAGGAAACCGATTTTCCCGGATCTCGCAGATTTTGCCCAAGGCGACATCCTGGTTTGCGACGCCGTTGATCCCAACATGACGTTCGTGGTGCCGCTGGCGGCCGTTGTGGTGGAGCGTCGCGGTGGCATGCCGATCCATGGAGCGATCATCTCCCGCGAGCATGGCCAGCCCTGCGTCACCGGTGTTCCCGACGCCACCGCCTTGATTCAAAGTGGCAACCCGCTTACAGTGGATGGCTACCTGGGCATCGTGACCGTCGGCTCCAGTGAAATTTGACAGGAACTATTCCAGCAAGGAGATTGGCCATGGAAGACCGGATCAGAATCGGCGTCAGTGCGTGCCTCCTCGGCCAGCCGGTGCGTTTCGACGGCAGCCACAAGCACGATCGCTATCTTACGGGCACTCTCGGGGAATACCTGGAGTTCGTGCCGGTGTGCCCGGAGGTGGAAGCCGGCTTCCCCATCCCCCGCGAAACCTTCCGGCTGGTGGGCGATCCTGAAAACCCGCGGTTCATGACCACGCGCACCCAGGTGGACCACACCGAGCGCATGGCCGCCTGGGCTGAAAAGCGCGTCCGCGAGCTCGAAACGGAAAACCTGTGCGGGTTCATCTTTAAAAGCGATTCCCCCAGCAGCGGCCTGGAACGGGTCAAGGTTTACAACGCCAAGGGCATGGCGGAAAAGAAAGGGGTCGGCATGTTCGCCCGGGCGTTCACCCGGAACTTCCCCTTGCTCCCCGTGGAGGAGGAGGGCCGTCTCAACGACGCCAAACTCAGGGAGACCTTCATCGAGCAGATCTTCACTCTGAAACGCTGGCGCGAGACGCTGAACGATCCGGCCACCATGAAACAGCTGGTTGATTTCCACACCCGGCACAAACTGCTCATTTTGTCCCACAGCCCCGTGCATGCCAAGCGTATGGGAAAGCTCGTCGCCGAGGGCCGGAACCAGCCGATCCGGGAGGCCTACGCCGACTACGAGCGGCTGCTGCTCGAAGCCCTGCGGCTGAAGACCACTCTCAAAAAGAACATGAACGTGCTGCAGCACATCATGGGATACTTCAAGCAGCAGCTGACCGCCGACGAAAAACAGGAGTTGCTGGAGGTTTTCGACCAGTACCGCCGGGAGTACGTCCCATTAATCGTGCCGATCACGCTGCTGAACCATTACGTACGCAAGTACGATCAACCCTATCTGAAGCAGCAGGTGTACCTGAACCCGCACCCGCTGGCTCTGAAATTGAGGAATCACTCCTGAAGATGAACACGAATCGTCCTATCATGGTTGCCGGTGCCACCGGCTATGTCGGCGGGCGCCTGATTCCCGCCCTGCTGCAGAAGGGATATCGCGTGCGGGCGATGGCGCGCTCGGTCGAAAAACTGGCTTGCAGCCCCTGGGCCGGCCACTCCGAAGCGGAATTGGTCAAGGGCGACGTGCTGGACGCCGCATCGCTCATGGCGGCCGCTTCGGGCTGCGAGGCCGTTTATTATCTCGTACATTCCATGATTGCCCAGAAAGATCGGTTCGCGGAAGCCGACCGCACCGCGGCGCGCAACATGGCAGCCGCAGCGGAGGCCGCGGGCGTTAAACGAATCATCTATCTCGGCGGGCTGGCCGAGGCCAAGCACGGAACCCTGAGCAAGCACCTTTCCTCGCGCATCGAAGTCGCCCGGATCCTCCAGGCCGGCCGGGTGCCCACGACCGATCTGCGCACCCCCATGATACTGGGTTCCGGCAGCGCCTCCTTCGAGATCCTGCGCTACCTGGTCGAACGCCTTCCGGCCATGACCACTCCCCGCTGGGTGCGCTCTCAGAACCAGCCGATTGCCATCAGCAACGTCATCGGCTACCTGGTCGGATGTCTGGAGCACCCGGAAACCACGGGCGAAACCTACGACATCGGCGGCCCGGATATCATGACCTACCAGCGGCTGCTCGAGATCTATGCCGAGGAAGCCGGCCTCCGCAAACGGGTCATCATACCGGTCCCGGTGCTGACACCCACGCTGAGCGCGCTCTGGATCAATCTGATCAGCCCGGTGCCGAAATCCATCGCCCTGCCGCTGACCGAAGGGCTGACCAGCGACGCCGTCTGCCGGGACCACCGGATCCACGGCATCATCCCCCAGCAGCTGCTCAGCTGCCGGGAGGCCATCCGGCGCTCATTGGAACGCGTGAAGCAGGAGCAGCTGGACACCTGCTGGTCGCCGGACGGAAACCTGCTGCCCTTCGAATGGCCCTACTGCGGCGATGCCGATTATGCCGGCGGCACCCGCTATGTCTGTGCCTACCGCGCCGTCGCCGCAGCGACCGCAGAAGACCTCTGGCAGCCGCTGAGCCGCATCGGCGGCAGGCATGGCTACTACTATGCCGGTGTCCTCTGGCATCTGCGGGGGCTGATCGACCGCCTCCTCGGCGGCAGAGGGATCGACGCCGGCAGGACACGGAACACCGGTTTTAGGCCGGGCGACGCCTTTGATTTCTGGCGCGTGCTGCAGGCAGACCCGCCGCACCGCTTGCATCTGCTCTCGGAGATGAAAATGCCCGGCGATGCGCTCTTGGATATCAACCTCGTCGCTCTGGGCGGGGATCGTTGCGAGATTCAGTTGATCGCGCTTTTCCTACCCAAGGGATTGGGTGGGATCCTATACTGGCACGGCTTTCTGCCGGTCCACCACATCCTGTTCCGGGGGATGATCGAAGCGGTCGTGCGTTCGGCCGGCAAACAGCTGGTGAACCGTCCGGAGCAGTTCACTCCGGAGGTGAAAAATGTCTGCTTTTTGCCGCGGTATCAATAGACCGCCGACGGCGTCGCTTTAAGCCAATCGCTCAGAGCCAAGTCGATGGCCAGACCTGAAAAGATTCTCCGCCTGATTCTGGGTGACCAACTCAACTCGGCCCACTCTTGGTTCAAGCGGCCGGACGACCGCGTGAACTATGTCATCATGGAGATCCGGCAGGAGACCGACTACGTCAAGCACCACATCCAGAAGGTGGCCGCCTT
>JBFYWX010000464.1:0-3246 GCA_041310825.1 Desulfobacteraceae bacterium
CTTTTCGGCGTAGCCGGCGCCCTGAGCTTACTGCAGTCGGGCCAGGTGGTGACCGTGGACGGCGGAAGCCGCCGGGTGATTGCCGGCGCGGTGGAAGGCCTCTCCCGCGAAAGACCGCAGCCCCGGCAGTTGATGGCCGGGACTCCCGTTTACCACACCCTCAAGGAGGTCTCGGCCCATATCCTGCCTCTCAACCTGCTCGATGCCGACGCGGTCGGCTTCCGGCCGGCCTCCTGCCGCACCTTTCACGACATCATCCGCTTCTGCCATGAAAGCGCGGTGCGGGAGATGTTTCAGTTCGGCCGGGAAAATGAATTTCCCCAGCGGGCCAGCAAACAGCTCCTGGTCGAAGTGCCCATGAAGTGGTGGGTGTTGAACCTGGACGACGGGTTCCGCGAAGAGGTCGAGGGCCGCCATGTGAGACTGGACAATATTGTTTCCATCCCCATGCTCTCCCTGTGGGAGGGAATCACCCTCGCCCCCTGGCAAGGCCCGCCGCCGATCGACGGGAAGGGTCTCATGTCCGTCATGTTCGAGGCCACCCGCAACACGGCCCTGGTGCCGGGTATGCAGTCCCGCTACGCGGAGCGCAACTACTTCATGATCGCCAGAAATTACTGCAGCCTGACCACGCGCTTCGGGTTCCATTTCGCCTCGGTGGAGAGCTGCGTCAGCGAGCGGGTGCCTGAAAACTATATCCTGTTTCGGTTCAAGGGCGGCGCCGCCGACGATGTCAGACGACATCGCCGGGTGAATCTGATCGGCCACCTCCTGGAGGAGCAGGGGTTCCAGGTCACGGTCGCCGACGACCTCCTGCGGGCCCGGTTCGAAGACTCCCCCATGGAGGCGATGCGGCATCGGCTCAAAATTCTGGGTTATCTCATCATGCACACCCGGCAGTTGGACATGGTCATGTCCAACGATTCCCTGGTGGCGCACTACCGCACCCGGTTGAAGCGGGCGATCGCCGGCTTGTCCGAGCCGGCGGTTCCACAGGAGCGGCCATGAGCGTTGTCTCGGTCTTCAGCGGCGCCTTCTGCCGGGCGGATGAGTTCATCGACCATCTGCGAGGTGAAACGGGCTACCGGCTCATCGACGACGAGATGATCGTCACCCGCGCACGGGAGCTGTCCGCACTGCCGGTCGAGGTGCTGAAGCGCTCCTTTGCGGCCAAGGCATCCGTGTTCGATCCTTTCACCCGCGATCGGGAACGCACCCAGATCTGGTTGAAGCTGGCGGTGGCGGAATACCTTCAGGAGGCCGGGTTTCTGCTGCACGGCGTCACGAGCCATCTGGTGCCGGCTTCCATCCGGCATGTCCTGCGGGTCTGCTTGATCGCCGATGCGGCCTATCGCATCGCAGCGGCGGCCGCGCAGCTCGGTATCGAAGCGGCCGAGGCGGCCGAACGGATCCGGGAGCTGGACCACGACCGGGCCGCCTGGGTGCAGGCCGTCAATTCGGCCTCGGACCCCTGGGATGCCGAGCTATACGACATCCTGCTGCCGGCGCACACGATCGATCCGCGGGAGGCCGCCGCCCTGGTCAGCCACCACCTCGCGGCGGAGGCGCTCCGGGTCTCCGATCTTTCCCGGCGCGCGGCTCGTGATTTCCTCACGGCGGCCCGCATCCAGGCCGCTCTGGCCGCGGAAGGGCATTTCGTCGGCGTCAGTGCGCAGGGCGATGCGGCGATCCTGACCATCGACCGGCCCGTCCTGATGCAGGAGCGCCTGGAGGAGGAGCTCACGGCCGTCGTTCGGGGCACGGCCGATATCGCCCGGGTCGAGGTGCGCGTCAAACCCGCCGCCACGCAAGGCGCGGCCTACAGTAAATACGACGCCGACCGCATGTCCCGGGTTCTGCTGGTCGACGACGAGCGCGAGTTCGTTCAAACGCTTTCCGAGCGGCTGGGCATGCGGGACATCGGCTCCGCCACCGCCTTCGACGGCGAAAGCGCCCTGGCCCTGATGCGCGAGGACGAGCCCGAGGTCATGCTCCTCGATCTGCGCATGCCCGGGATCGACGGGATGGAGGTCCTCAAGCGGGTCAAGGCCGAACACCCCGAGATCGAGGTGGTGATCCTTACCGGGCATGGGACGGACGTGGACCGTAAAAAGTGCCTGGAGCTGGGCGCCTTTGCCTATTTGGAAAAGCCGGTCGACATCGATGTGTTGAGCGCGACCTTGAAAAAGGCGAACAAAAAAATGCGGGCAAAACGCCGCCGGAAAACCGGGGGAGGCGCCTGAACGGACCCCATCCCGAAGCGGGATCGTACCGGTTTTCCATGCGGTGCGAGAGCGACCGAGAGAGTTGACATCATGTCTTTTTGGCAGGGGATAAAACCCAAGTTTTGGGATCATCCTACGGTCGCATCCGGGACCGAGAAGGATCTGTTCAACCTGCGGCGTATCTGGCTCCGCAGTGTGGTGTTGACGGCGGCGGTCGCCTTGATTCCGCTCTGTCTTCTGGCCGCCATCGATTACCAGGTGACCCAGAAGGCCATCGAATCGGAGAATATCCTGCGCACCTCCCGGCTGGTGTCCAACACCCGGCGCACCATCACTTTCATGCTGCTTGAGCGCCGGCACGCGCTCCAGTTCCTGGTGCGCGACAACCGGCTCGAAGCGCTCCAATCTCCCGAACGCCTGGAGGCGATTTTAAAAAGCCTGCAGGAAAGCTTCGGGGACTTCACAGACCTGGGGGTCATCGACGCACAGGGACGGCAAATCACCTATAGCGGACCATTTGATTTGACCAATCTCGACTACAGCCGCCAGAAATGGTTCGCGGAGGTGGTGGAACGCGGCAGCCACACGAGCGATGTCTTCATGGGATACCGCCAGATTCCCCACATCGTGGTCGCGGTCACGCACCAGCAGCCGGACGGATCCTTTTTCGTGCTGCGGGCCACCCTGGAGGTAGAGCGCTTTCACCGCGAGTTGCTGCCGGGCGAAGCGGGAATCGGCGGGGATCTCTTCATGGTCAACACGGCCGGCGTGCTCCAGACCCCCTCCCGGAACTTTGGGGGCATTCTCGACCCATTGTCCCTGCCCGTGCCGGAATTTTCCGATACCACCCAGGTCTTCGAGACCCAAGGCCCCGCCAGCGAGAGGCTTTTGATCGGGTATGCCTATATCGACCAGACGCCCTTCGTGCTGATGGCGGTGAAAACGAAGGACGACCTGATGCGGCCCTGGTACAAAGCGCGCCGCCAGCTTATCACCTACCTGCTCCTTAGCGGCAGCGCCA
>JBFYWX010000479.1:0-10025 GCA_041310825.1 Desulfobacteraceae bacterium
TGCTGCTGGCGGCGGCCGTTCTGTTCGCCCTGCCGGCCTGCCAGAAGAAACAGATCGCTTCAGACGCCGGAACGAGAGGGTCCGGTAGCGCCATCGGCGGGGGGGACGCCGCCGGCCGCAAGGGCATCGGCGAGCAGGACCTCGGGGCCGGGGCCGGCCGCGGAGGGGCCGCCGGCGGCATGATCGGGACACCCGAACGGACGGCGTTCGAAAACGAGGACATCTTCTTCGGGTACGACAGCTCGGCACTGACCGCGGAGGCCCAGGAAATCCTGCGCCGCAAAGCCGGATTCCTGAAAACCAACCAGAACCAGAGCGTCACTGTGGAGGGGCATTGCGACGAGCGCGGCACGAATGAGTATAACCTGGCTCTGGGTGAGGCGCGCGCCAAGGCGGCCAAGGCCTTTTTGGTGGACCTGGGCATCTCGGCCAACCGCATCGCCACCATCAGCTACGGCGAGGAGCGCCCGCTGGTCGAGGGCAAGACCGAAGAGGCGTTCGCCAAAAACCGGCGAGCGCATTTCGTGATCGAACGCTGAAGTTGCCGGCCAACGGCATCACCACGGACCGTGCGGGTGTCTCCGCACGGTCTTCTTTTTCAAGGACCGCACCGCGATCATGATCGTTAAAATCATATCCGGCGGGCAAACCGGTGTCGACCGAGCCGCGTTGGACGCCGCCATCCGGCTGGGCATCCCGCACGGGGGATGGATTCCCAAGGGGCGCCTGACCGAGGAGGGGCCGCTGCCCGATACCTACGCCCTCACGGAGACGTCTTCCTCCGCCTATGCCGAACGCACGGAAAAAAACGTCATTGGCGGCGACGGCACCCTCATCATCTCCCGCCGAGAGCTCTGCGGGGGGTCGGCCGTGACGCGCGAGCTGGCCGAAAAACATGGCCGCCCCTGGTGGCATGTCGACCTTGAGCAGGTAAGCGCCTTCCGCAGCGCCCTGGACATCCGCAACTGGATCGACGCCAACCGCATCAAGGTGCTGAACGTCGCCGGCCCCCGGGCGAGTAAGGACCCCCGGATCTACGCTAGCGCACTGGCGTTGATCGAGGCGGTCACCTATCTCTGCCTCTCGCCTGCCGTTGCGGCGCCGGTCGCACCCGCCGTCGCGAACAACGGCAGCCCCCCTGTCACGGCGGTGAGCGTGAAGGATGCGCTGGGGCAGCTCGTCCAGGGGATGACACTCAAGGATCGCACCACCCTTGCCAACATGAGCATCACCGAGTTGCCCGGCCTGATGCCCACCCTGGGGGAATACATCATTCACCGGTTCGTGGCCGCCGGGAACCCCGCGCTGATGAATTCTTGCCGCTGGGTGGCACGCCGGGCCGTCACGACCGATGCGGATGCCGCCAGCGTGATCATCCGTGAGTTGTGGAAAGCGCTGAAACGAACCCACACCCTCAGGCGGATCAAGTGACGGCTTCAGGGGGCCGGCCACCGCCCCGACCGCACTCGACGGGAAGTCCGCCACCCCATCGCCGAGGTCCCTGAGTCTGTGGCTTCTTTTTCACACGAAGCGCTCGTCTGCTTCACATCCCTATCACTCAAATACCTCAGCCAATGTCCAGTCGACGGGATAGACCATGGGATTTCGGCCATATTCTGCGGGCGCGGCTAATGGCACAGGGCTTGCTGCGCCTCAGCTGTCCAGCATGGCATCGGAAGGTGGTCTGCAAGCCCGGATTCGGAGGTAAGCTAGAATGGCATTGCCGGATGAACCGTGCCAGAAGAATGATCCAACCCCCTCGGAGATCGTGGTGATCCGCGACAACGGGGGCACCCGCTCCGGGGTGGAGCGGCGGCAGAAGGAAGCCGAAATTGAAGGGCCCGAACGCAGGTCCGAACGCGAACGCCGGCAGACCCCCGACCGGCGCGCCGGAATCGATCGGCGCCAGAGCGACGATCGTCACAGCGAGCGCTACTTTTGGGACGGCCGCAAGGTGGAGCGCCGCGATGCCTTCCGCAAACGGAACGAACCTTGACGACTTTGCGCGAGACCGTCTGATCTGTAACGGGGATTAGCTTCCGATCGGTGCGGGGAGACGGCCCGTTTGGGACCGGCCGCTGCATCACCCCTCCACCGGCCGACCCACGCCATCGGGCCGGTCGCCCCCAAGAGCACGGGCAGGACCGCCCGGACGGCGTTTTTGTTTTTCAGTTTGCTGACCCCCCCGGGGGCATGATCTCACACCAGCTTTTTGACGGCGGCGATGACCTCGGCGTAATCCGGCTCCTGGGACACCTCTTTGACGTGCTGAACGTAACGCACGACCCCCTCCGCATCCAGCACGAAAATGCTCCGCGCCAACAGCCGCAACTCTTTGATGAGCACCCCGTAGGCCTGCCCGAAGGCCGCTTCCCGGTGGTCTGAAAGCGTCTTGACCTTGTCCACACCGGCGGCACCGCACCAGCGCTTCTGGGCGAAGGGCAGATCGTTGCTGACCGTCACGAGCACCACGTTGGAGCCCAGATTGGCGGCTTCGGAGTTGAAACGCCGGGTTTCCATGTCACAGACCGGGGTGTCGAGGGAGGGAACGCTGGACACCACGACCACCTTGCCCCGGAAGCTCGAGAGTTTGACCGGCTTCAGGTCGTTGTCCAGGAGTTCGACGTCGGGGGCCGTGCCGCCGACCGTGATTTCGCTGCCGATAAGGGTCATCGGGTTTCCGTGAAGGGTCACAGCGCCTTTTCGTTCCTGCATGGTGGTTCCTCCTTTGTGAGACGTGAAGAGGATTTTTCATAATACCTATAAGAGGTGCTGAAATAATAAATACGGGATTCGGGCGCGTCAAATGGGGTGCCGGCGGGGGGGGCTGAAAGAGTGATTGAAAAACCTTTTTTTTTCTGGCAAGAACCGCATTATCCGCAACCATTCCGCACTCACCCCAAAAACAGGAGAGCCCATGCCGTCACTTTCGGAACTTGCGCAGCTCGGCCAGTCGGTCTGGCTCGATTTCATCCGCCGCCCGCTCATCACCTCCGGGGAGCTGGCCGACCTCGTGGCCAAGGGGGTGCGGGGAGTGACATCCAATCCCGCCATTTTTGAAAAAGCGATCGCCGGTGCGGCCGACTACGACCCGGAGATCCGTTCCCTGGCGGCAGCGGGGAGATCCGCCGCGGAGATCTACGAGGCCCTGGCCATCCAGGACATCCAGCTCGCGGCCGACGTGCTGGGCACCGTCTACCGCTCCACGGACGGGCTGGACGGGTATGTCAGCTTGGAGGTCGATCCCCTGCTGGCGCGCGACAGCGCCCGCACGATCGCCGAGGCCAAACGCCTCTTTGAAGCCGTCGGCCGGCCCAATGTCATGATCAAGATCCCGGGCACGGCCGAGGGGCTGAGCGCCGTCTCCGCGACCCTGGCGGCCGGGGTGAATGTCAACGTCACCCTGATTTTCTCCATCGCAAACTACACCGCCGTGGCCGACGCCTACATGGCCGGCCTGGAGGCACTGGCGGCCGCGGGTCCCACCGCCCGCGGCGGACACCCGGTTGAGCGGCTGGCCTCGGTCGCCTCTTTTTTCGTCAGCCGCCTCGACACCGCCCTGGAAAAGGAGCTCGTCGCGCGCGGCGCCCCCGACCTCCAGGGAAAGATCGCCGTTGCCAACTGCAAGCTGGCCTACGCTGAGTTCAACCGCATCACCGCAACCTCCCGCTGGCAGGCCCTGGCCGCGCGCGGCGCCCGGTCCCAGCGCGTGCTCTGGGCCAGCACGAGCACCAAGAACCCGGCCTACCGCGATACCCTCTACGTAGATGAGCTCATCGGCCCGGGGACGGTCAACACCGTCCCCCCGGACACCCTGCGGGCATTTATCGACCATGGCCGGGCCGCGCCCACCCTCACCCAGGGCCTCGATGCGGCGCGTGGTCAGATGGACCGCCTCGCCGCGCGCGGCATCGATCTGAACGCGGTCACCCGGCGCCTGCAGGAGGAGGGAGTGGCCGCCTTCGTCAAGCCCTTCCAGGCCCTGATGGCGAGCATCGAATCCAAACGTCGACAGTTGACCGCCTGAAAGGAGCGCCGGCCATGACGCGTCAGGACGAGCTCAAACAGCAGGCTGCGGCGTCCGCGGTCGACCGGCTGGAGTCCGGCATGGTGGTCGGTCTCGGCACCGGCAGCACCACCCGCTTCGCCCTCGAACGGATCGCCGAGCTCATCCGGGCGGGGCGCCTCGAACGCATCGCCGGAATCCCGAGCTCGCTTCAGACCGAGAAGGCCGCCGGCGAACTGGGGATCCCGCTCACCGACTTCGAATCCCATCCGGTGATCGACATCACCATCGACGGCGCGGACGAGGTCGATCCGGAGCTAAACCTGATCAAGGGGGGCGGAGGGGCGCTCCTGCGCGAAAAGGTGCTGGCTCAGGCCAGCCGCCGCAACCTCATCATCGTCGACGAGTCCAAGCTCTCGGACCGGCTCGGCACCCGCTGGGCCCTGCCCGTCGAGGTTGTCCCGTTTGCCCGCGCCGCCGAGGAGCGTTTCCTGGCATCCCTCGGGGCGGCCGTCGTCCTTCGGACGCGAAACGGCATCCCCGTGGTTACGGACCAGGGGAATCTTTTGCTGGATGCGCGGTTTGGCCCGATGCAGGACCCCGGCCGTCTGGCCGGACAGCTGAGCGGCCGGGCCGGCATCGTGGAACACGGCCTGTTCGTGGGCCTGGCGCACGAGGTATTCGTGGCCGGCGCCGACGGCATCCGCCACCTGCGGCGCAGGAGCTTATAGCCGGCAGGCGCACGCTGCCGGCCCCCCATCATCCACCAATCGCACCTCCCTCAGGGAGGTACCGCGCGGGAGGAAATCAGCCATGGTGAAGAAAAATTTCATCCGCAAGCTCAAGATTCGGAACAAAGAGGTTTTTCTGGCCGACATCCTGCGCCTCGAGAAGGAGGGCGTGGCCGACATCCGGCGCCTGCCGTTCTGCATCCGCGTGCTGGTGGAGAACCTCCTAAGAAAGATGGACGGCCGGATCGTCACCGAAAAAGACCTCGTCAACATCGCCCGCTGGAAAAAGCGCTACGCCGCGCCCTTGGAAATCCCCTTCCATCCGGCCCGGGTGCTGATGCAGGATTTTACCGGAGTGCCGGCCGTGGTGGACCTGGCGGCAATGCGCGATGCCGTGAAGGCCCTCGGCGGCGACCCCCGCAAGATCAATCCTCTGGTGCCGGTGGACCTGATCATCGACCACTCGATCCAGGTGGACAGCTGGGGCACCCGGCAGTCGCTCACCGAAAACGTCGCCCGGGAGTACGAGCGCAACGGCGAGCGCTACGCCCTGCTCAAGTGGGCCCAGGCGAGCTTTAATAATTTCCTGGTGGTGCCGCCGAACGCCGGCATCTGCCACCAGGTGAACCTGGAGAACATCGGCCGGGTCATCATGACCGAAAAGACTGACGGCAGGCTCCTCGCCTACCCCGACACGGTGGTGGGCCTCGACTCCCACACCACCATGATCAACGGCGCCGGTGTCGTGGGCTGGGGGGTGGGCGGAATCGAGGCCGAGGCGGTGATGCTCGGCCAGCCCTACTTCATGGCCATCCCCGAGGTGATCGGCGTGCGCCTGACCGGAACCCTGCGCGAAGGGGTCACCGCGACCGACCTGGTGCTCGTCGTCACGCAGATGCTCCGCGCCCACGGGGTGGTGGAAAAATTCGTCGAGTATTTCGGCCCTGGCGTGAAGGGCCTGAGGGTCCCCGACCGGGCGACCATCGCCAACATGACTCCGGAATACGGGGCCACCATCGGCTTCTTCCCCGTGGACGAGCAGGTGATCGACTACCTGCACCTGACCAACCGCTCCGCTCGCGCCGAGATGGTCGAGAAGACGGCCAAGGCACTGGGGCTCTTCTCCACCGGCAGCGAAACCTCGGAATACACGCAGGTGCTCGCGCTGGATCTGGACAGTGTCGAGCCGTCGGTGGCCGGCCCGGCCCGGCCCCAGGACCGGATCCCTCTGCCCGACCTCAAGCGCACCTTCACCACCGTGCTGGGCTGCGACTACGAGCGCAACGCCGACCCCGCCAATATTTCCACCTATCACCAGGAGTCCGGCACCGGCACCCACCGCCCCGAGGAGTGCCGGCCCAAACGCAAGGCCTGCAGCCTCTCCCTGAACGGCCACGCGGTCAACCTCTGCGACGGGGATGTCGTCATCGCCGCCATCACCTCCTGCACCAACACCTCGAACCCCAACGTCCTGATCGGCGCCGGCCTGCTCGCTCAAAAGGCCGTCGCGCACGGCCTGCGGGTGCCTCTGACCGTCAAGACCTCGCTTGCGCCCGGCTCCAAGGTCGTCGTCGACTACCTCAACGCGGCCGGCCTGCTTCCCTACTTGGAAGCGCTCGGGTTCCACCTGGCGGCCTTCGGCTGCACGACTTGCATCGGCAACAGTGGGCCGCTGCTGCCTGAAATCGAGGAAGCGATCGCCGAAAACGACCTCACGGTCGCCGCGGTCCTTTCGGGCAACCGCAACTTCGAGGCCCGCATCCACCAGCGCGTGAAGGCCAACTTTCTCATGTCCCCGATGCTGGTGGTGGCCTTTGCTTTGGCCGGACGCGTGGACACGGACCTGACCACCGACCCGCTGGGCCGCGACCCCCAGGGGCGGCCGGTCTACCTAAAGGACATCTGGCCGAGCCAGGCCGAGATCGAGGCCCTGGTCGCCCGGCACGTCAAAAAGAA
This sequence comes from Desulfobacteraceae bacterium, assembly GCA_041310825.1. GTDB lineage: Bacteria > Desulfobacterota > Desulfobacteria > Desulfobacterales > SpSt-501 > SpSt-501. The sequence continues at coordinate 6,694 of JBFYWX010000479.1, forward strand.
ATTCTTCCGGGAAGAGTACAGCCGCATCGCCAAGGGGGATGAGTTCTGGCACCGGCTCGAGGTCAAGGGCAGCACCACCTACGCCTGGGAGGAGACCTCCACCTACATCCGCAACCCGCCCTACTTCGAGGGGTTTGCGCTCGAGCCCGTAAAACCGGGCGACATCACGGACGCGCGCGTGCTCATGGTATTAGGCGACAGCGTCACCACCGACCACATCTCCCCGGCCGGCGCCATCCCGGCCCACTACCCGGCGGGGCAGTATCTCGTCTCCCAGGGCGTCGACCCGCGGGACTTCAACTCCTACGGTGCGCGCCGCGGCAACCATGAGGTCATGATGCGCGGCACCTTCGGCAACATCCGCATCAAAAACCAGATGGTTGCACCCAAGGAGGGCAGCTTTACCCGCGCGCTTCCCGACGGGGGGGAATCATTCGTCTACGAGGCCGCCATGGCCTATCGCCGCAAGTCCATCCCGCTGATCGTCCTGGGCGGGCGGGAGTACGGCTCCGGCTCCTCGCGCGACTGGGCCGCCAAGGGCCCGAGCCTGCTCGGCGTCAAGGCCGTCATCTGCGAGTCCTTCGAGCGCATCCACCGCAGCAACCTGGTCGGCATGGGCGTGCTGCCCCTGGTGTTCAAGGAGGGTCAAAGCTGGCGCAGCCTCGGGCTGGACGGCACCGAGCGGATCTCGATCACGGGGGTGGCCGCGCTCAAACCGCGGGCCACCCTGCCCGTCACGGCCGTCAAGACGGAGGGCCGCACCATCGCCTTCGAGGTGACCGTGCGGCTCGACACGGAGATCGAAATCGACTACTTCACCCACGGCGGCATTCTGCCCTACGTCCTGCGCCGCATCCTGGCCTCCGCCTGAGCGGTCGGCGGCAACGCGGTCCATGCCAGAGCGCCGGGAGCACCTGATTGTCTTCACCCGCTACCCGGAGCCGGAAACGACCAAAACCCGGCTCATCCCGCTCCTGGGCCCGGAGGGGGCCGCGGCGTTTCAACGGCGCATGAGCCGGCACGCGCTGGCGTGCGCGCTGCGGCTGGCGGCGGAGCGGGGGACCGCGATCGAGGTGCGCTACGAGGGGGGCAGCCTCCGCCGCATGCAGGCGTGGCTGGGCCCCCAACCTCTCTTCCGCCCCCAGGGGCCGGGCGACCTCGGCCGCCGGATGGCGCAGAGTCTGTCCGAGGCGTTTGCGGCCGGCGCCGAGTGCGCGGTCATCATCGGCACGGACATCCCCGAAATCTCCCCCGCCCACCTCGCCCGGGCGTTTGACGCGCTCGACCGACACGATCTCGTCTTCGGGCCGACGACGGACGGCGGCTATTACCTGATCGGGGTTCGGGCCGAGAGCTTCCGGCGCGGGGCACCCTACCTGGATGGCCACATCCCCTGGGGGACGGCAGAGGTGCTCCGGCAATCCCTCGCCATCGCCCGGGCCGCCGGACTAACTTTGGCGACACTCGACCGGCTGGCGGACGTCGATCGACCGGAGGACCTTCCGGCGGCGGTGAACGCCCTCTGCACCGGTACCGACGGGCCCTTCCTCTCTGTAATCATCCCGGCCCTGAACGAGGCCGACCGGATCGGCGCGACCCTTGCCGCCCTGCCGCCCGCGGCCGGGGTGGAGATCATCGTGGTCGACGGGGGCAGCCGCGATGCCACCGCGGCCATCGCCGCGGCCGGCGGGGCGCGCGTGCTGAGAAGCCGGCCGCCGCGCGCCCTCCAGATGAACGCCGGTGCCGCCCTGGCCTCCGGCACCCGCCTCCTCTTTCTGCACGCCGACACCCGGCCGCCCCGCGACCTGTGCGCGCAGGTGGATTCCACCCTTTCCCGTCCGGGAACCGGGGCCGGCGCCTTCCGCCTCGGAATCGACTCGCAACGGCCGGGCCTCCGACTGATCGCGCAGGCGGCCAATTGGCGCAGCCGGCTGCTGCAGATGCCCTACGGGGATCAGGGACTGTTCTTAAACCGGGAGCTCTTCTGGGGTCTGGGGGGGTTCGCCCCGCTCCCCATCCTGGAGGATTACGACCTCATCCGGCGGCTCAAGAAGCGCACCCGCGTCCGCTTGGCCCCTGGCCGTGTTCTTACCTCCGCCCGCCGCTGGCAGCAGCATGGGATTCTCGCCACCTGGCTGTGCAACCAGTGGATCCTGGCCGCCTACCATCTCGGAGTCCCCCCCGCCCGCCTGGCGCGCTGGTACCGGATGAGGAGATAGCCGGTTGATGCAAAATACGCCCGAGGCCGTCGATTCACCTCCTCAGGCGCCGTGTTGCAACATCATGCTAAAGTCCCGGTGCCGATCCGCCGATACCCCCTGAAGCTTCCACCTCGATCAGTGTTCGACCCCCGGGCGTGCCAACTGGTTTCACCCGGTGGCCCGTCGAAAATCACTTGCAACGGCTGCAATCAGGATTACAATGAATTTTATAACGTCGCCGCAAACAAAAGAGCTTGGCCCCATGGCCGCCGATACCGCCCATCGCATCCTGTTCGAACGCCCCGACCTGCCGGAGCTGAAACGGCATTACGCGGTGGTCGACATGCATTTCCACAGCGAGCTCACCGACGGCCACGACGCCGTCGAGGCCATTGCCCGCCGCGCAGCGGCTCTCGGCATCGGGGTCGCCGTCACCGATCACAACAGCATCCACGCTGCGGTGGAGATCGACCGCTTCAAGGAGGTCTTCAGCATCCCCGGCATCGAGCTGACTTCCTACGAGGGCACCCACCTCTTGGTCTATTTTTACGATATCAAGAGCCTGCTGCGCTTTTACAGCCGCCATGTCCAGCCCTTCATGGGGGCGGAGATCATGTCCTCCCTCTCCCTGGAGATGGAGGACCTGATCGGCCGGGCGCGGCAGTTCGAGACCGTGATCATCTTCCCCCACCCCTATTGCGGAACCTACACCGGGGTGCACAACCCCTACTTCGCCAACGGGCGGTTCGACCGGATTCTGGCCCTGGCGGACGGGGTGGAGGTCATCAACTCGGAAAACCTCAACAAGTGGAACCTGAAGAGCGCGCTCCTCGGATTCAACCTGAACAGGAGCATCACGGGCGGCAGCGACGGGCACCGACTGGCGCAGATGGGGCGGGTGGTCACGGTCGCTGCCTGCGCCTGGCGGCGCCGCTCCTTCCTGGATGCCGTCCGCCGCCGTAAAACCCGGGTCATCGGCAAGGAAATCGACATCCTGCGCAAGATGACCTCGAGCGGCGCCAAACTGCGCACAAGCATGCGCCATTATCCGGACCTGGTCGAAAAGAACCTGCGCTATCTCAACACCACCTCCCGCGTGATCCGGGAGAACGTCAAGCGCAGCCTGAACGA
>JBFYWX010000493.1:0-14947 GCA_041310825.1 Desulfobacteraceae bacterium
GATGCATCCTTTGTGTATCGCGGGACCTCCATGCCGACGGGGCTTTTGCGGCTGGCCGGCACCGTCGAAGCCAATTCCCTGATGCGCTATTTCGAGTTGAACCTGCCCAAGGACGGCTGGCAGATGGTGAGCCGTTTCCGGGCGCCGCAGTCGCTTTTGGTCTTTCAGAAGGGCGAGCGGATGTGCATCATTGCCATCGAGGACTCGACGTTTAGGACCTTCATGGACATATGGGTCGTGCCCCTGAACGATGCGGTCGACACCGGCATTCGCAAGTGAGGCGGCCGGTCGCCCGCTAACAGTTGCCATGGTCGATGCCCTGCGTTTCATTCAGACCATCGACGAGGTTTCCCGGACCCTGCGGAATCTGGCAGGATCCGAACCCGCGGGGCTCGTCTGCTCGCCGGCCACGCTCGATATAATTGCCGGTTGGGGCCGGCGGCCGTTCCGGCGTCCAGAGAGCCTCGAGATGATTCGCGCGGATCTCGGCGACTGCCGGAGGTGCAAGCTATCGTCGAGCCGCACCCGGATCGTCTTCGGCCGGGGCAGCCCGCGGGCCCGGCTCATGTTCATCGGCGAGGGCCCGGGCCAGGACGAGGACCGGGCGGGGGAGCCGTTTGTGGGGGCGGCCGGCCAGCTTCTGACCAAGATCATCGAGGCGATCAGACTGACGCGCGATGCGGTCTACATCACCAATATCGTGAAATGCCGGCCGCCGGGAAACCGGCTGCCGGAGGCCGAAGAAATAGCGACCTGCATCCCCTTTCTGAAACGCCAGATCGCGGTGGTCCGCCCGAAGCTCATCTGCCTGCTGGGGGCTTGCGCCGCGCAGAGCGTGCTCCGTACCCCCGAGCCGATCTCGCGGCTGCGCGGGCGCTTTTTCGATGTCCAGGGGATCCGGGCGATGCCGACCTTTCATCCGGCCTATCTGCTGCGCAACCCCGAGAAGAAGCGCGAGGTCTGGGAAGACATGAAGTGGCTGATGAAGGAGTACCCGTATGAAGCGTAGATGGGGACCCAGGGCCGCCGCCGGCCCGCTGCACTGGGTGTTGGCGGGGGTGATGCTTTTCGCCGCCGGCGTCGGGCCGGCCTGCGGCGGCACGAACGAGGTGATCATCATCCGCGTCTCGGACGCCATCAGCCCGGCGATAGCGGATTTCATCCACCAGGGTCTCAAGACCGCCGAAAAAGAGAAGGCCGCGCTCGCCGTAATCGAGCTCGACACGCCGGGGGGGCTGGCCGATTCCATGCGCACCATCGTCCAGGACATTCTGGGCAGCACGGTGCCGGTGGCCGTCTACGTCGCGCCGAGCGGTGCGCGGGCGGCCTCGGCCGGGGTGATGATCACGATGGCGGCCGACATCGCCGCGATGGCGCCCGGCACCAACATCGGGGCGGCCCACCCCGTGGGGGCCGGCGGACAGGAGATCGACGGCAAGATGTCGGAGAAGGTGGTCAACGACATGGTCGCCCACGCCAAGAGTGTGGCCGAACGCCGGGGCCGCAACGCGCAGTGGGTCGAACGGGCGATCCGCGAAAGTGTGTCCGCCACCGAGACCGAGGCCCTGAGCGAGAACATCATCGATCTGGTCGCCACCGATTTGGACGACCTGCTGCGGCAGGTGAACGGCCGGGCCATCCCGGGCAAGGGCACCCTCGAGCTGGACGCCCCCCGGAAAACCGTTATCGAGGAAACCTTGCGGACCAAGATCCTCAAGACGATCAGCAACCCCAACATCGCCTACATTCTGCTCATGATCGGTCTGGCCGGGCTTTATTTTGAGTTTTCCCACCCCGGCGCCATCTTCCCGGGGGTGGTCGGGGGGATCTGCCTGGTCCTGGCCTTTTTCGCCATGCAGACCCTGCCGGTCAACTATGCCGGAATCCTGCTCATCGTGCTGGCGATCATCTTCTTCATCATGGAGATGAAAATCGCGAGCTACGGCCTCTTGAGCGTGGCCGGGATGGTGTCGCTGCTTTTGGGCTCGCTCATGCTCTTCAGCGGCGATAGCCCGGAAAGCCGCGTCTCCTGGACGGTCTTCGTGCCGACCCTTTTGGCGGTGGGCGGGTTTTTCGTTGCGGTTGCGTTTCTGGTGATGCGGGCCCAGACCTCCCGGACCGCGACCGGGACCTCCGGCATGGTGGGCGAGATCGCTCTCGTCAAAACGCCGCTCTCCCCGCGGGGCAAGGTGATGGTCTACGGCGAGATCTGGAACGCCGTGGCGGCGGTGCCGATCGCTGCCGGCGCCTCGGTCAGGATCGTCAAAGCCGACGGGCTGCTGCTCGAGGTGGAGCCGCTGGAAAACGGCCCCACGCACGCATCGGGAACGCATTGAGGCGTGCGCCCCCATTCCGGCGGAAATGACGTGGTATTCTGGTGGGAGTGGCTCCCGGCCTTCGTAGCCTGTACTTTGGCGGAGTAGGCTCCAGCCACGATCGCGGGTTTTCAACTAGCGTGCGTTGCAGGTGGTAACACGTGTAAGGGGTGAAGCACGAACGTGCTTTTGGATTTTCCGCCGACGGCCGAAAATCCGAGCCACCCGCTTTGCAGGTAATCGTTGACTCTTCGGCGGGTTTTCCTTTTCTGGCCCTCAGGGGTAGCGGGTTTTTTTAAATCGACTTCCCGTCACGCACTCATCCATAGCGCGCCGGCCGGATCGGGCCGGGCGCCGTCAAAGGAGGACATCATGTACACCGCGTTAGCCATCGTCCTGTTGGCCGTCTTTTTTCTCTCCGCCGCCCTGAAAATCCTCAACGAGTACGAGCGCGGGGTGGTCTTCCGCCTCGGCCGGGTGATCGCCGCCAAGGGGCCCGGGCTGATCATCCTGATCCCGGTGATCGATCGCATGGTGCGGGTGAGCCTCAGGCTGGTGGCGCTCGACGTGGAGCCCCAGGATGTGATCACGCGCGACAACGTGTCGGTCAAGGTCAATGCGGTCCTCTATTTCCGGGTGGTCGACCCGGTGAAGGCCATCATTCAGGTGGAGAATTACAGCTACGCCATCTCCTACCTGTCCCAGACGACCCTGCGCAGCGTCTGCGGCCAGGCCGAGCTGGACGACCTGCTGGCCAACCGTGAGAAAATCAACGCCGAGCTCCAGGAGATTCTGGACACCCACACCGACCCCTGGGGGATCAAGGTGGCCAACGTGGAGCTCAAGCACATCGACCTGCCCCAGGAGATGCAGCGGGCGATGGCCCGCCAGGCCGAGGCCGAGCGTGAGCGGCGCGCCAAGATCATCAACGCCGAGGGTGAATTCCAGGCGGCGGCCAAGCTGGCGGAGGCCTCCACCATCATCGAGAAGCATCCGGTGGCCCTGCAGTTGCGCTACCTGCAGACCATGCGGGAGATGTCCTCGGAGAGCAATACCACCACCTTCTTCCCGATCCCGATGGAGTTATTCAGGCCCTTCTTCCCGCAGGCGGCGGAACCGGACAAAAAGTGAGCGCCGCCAAAGGGGCCGTTGGCTGTTGGCTATTGACATCCTGAAAAGAAATGGTCTATGCAGTCGAGCGCCGGTACCCGTCGAGCCGCCGAGACAACGATGCGCGCGGTCCGGGACCGGCCTGATCATTGGGCGGGGGCTGATCGGCCTCCGCTCGCGTTTTCCGCGATTGTTCCCGCTGAAGGAGGAGACCGGACCATGAGTGCAAAGGAAATCGAAATCTGGGGGCGTCCCCTGGAGAAAATGACCACCAAGGACCTCAAGGAAATCGCCCTGCAGGTGCCGGAGATATCCGGTGTCCATGGCATGCGCAAGGAGCAGCTCGTCGAAGCGTTGCGCAAGAGCAAGGGCATCGAGCTGCCCAAGGTGAAAAAGGGCGGCGCCACCCTCGGCGCCCTCAAGAAAAAGATCCGCGCGGCCAAGACGCGGCGGGCCGAGGCCCTGGAGGCCAAGGACCGCAAAGCCGCCGCGATCTTCCGGCGCCGGGTCTCCCGCTTGAAGAAGCTCTCGCGGCGGGCGGCCGGTTGACGCCCATGATGCACGGGGGCCTCTCCGGGGCGGCTGCGCTGCGGGCGGCCGCGATCGACCCGGCCTCGGTCGCCTTCGACATCGACGGGGTGATCGCCGACACGATGGCGCTGTTTCTCGACATCGCGCGCGAGGAGTTCGACGTGCGCGGGGTGCGCTACGAGGACATCACCTGCTACAACGTGGTGGACTGCCTCGCCATGGACCCCGATGTCGTTGACCGCATCCTGCGGTGCATCCTGGACGGAACCTACACCCACCCGCTGCGGCCCATCCCCGGCGCTGCCGGGGTGCTGGCGAGACTGGCCCGGCGGTCCGCCTCCTTGATGTTGGTCACGGCCCGCCCGCAGGTCGGCCCGGTGGGGGCATGGATCGACGCGCTCCTCGCCGAGGACGCGGCAACGGTGGAGATCGTGGCCACCGGAAGCTTCGAGGCCAAGACCGCGGTGTTGCTTGAGCGCGGCGTCGCCCACTTCGTGGAGGACCGGCTCGAGACCTGCTTCATCCTGGCCGACGCCGGCATCCACCCGGTGCTCTTCGCGCAACCCTGGAACCGTCGGCCGCACCCCTTTCTCGAGGTCTCCTCCTGGGAGGAGCTCGATGCGCTGATCCAATGGTGACGCGGTGCTCAGCCTGGCAGCGCGCCTGTCGGCCGCCTCTGGGGCGGTAGGCACCCTCAGGGCCCGGCGGCAACTCAAGCGGTGTGACCCATGACGGCTGCGGCGTTGACCAATCCAATCGAGGCGTACCTAGAGACCCTTCCCGCCGAGAAGGGCTACTCGGTCCACACCTGCCGCGCCTACCGCCGGGACTTGGAAGAGTTTGCCGCCTACCTGGCGTCCTGGGACGGCGATGCGGTGTGCGCAGAGCCGAAAGAGGCCGCGCTCGGCCCGCAGGGGATCACCCCGCTCATGATCCGGGGGTATTTGGGCTTTCTGCACCGCAAGAATCAGAAATCCAGCATCGCCCGCAAGCTTTCGACCCTGCGCAGCTTCTTCAAGTTTCTTCAGAAGAACGGCGTGGTGGAGGCCAACCCCATGGCGGGCCTGCTCACCCCCAAGCGCGAGAAGAGCCTGCCGGTGGTGCTCTCGGCCGACGAGATGTTCGCGCTGCTCGATTCGATCGAGCCGGATGCGCTTCTGGCCGCGCGCAACCGGGCTATTTTCGAGACCCTTTACTCCTGCGGCATCCGGGTCTCGGAGTTGACCGGTCTCAACGTGTTCGATTTCGACCGGGCGGTGGGAGTGGTGCGGGTGCTGGGCAAGGGCGGCCGGGAGCGGATCGTGCCGGTGGGCCAAAAAGCCATAGAGGCCGTCCGCGACTACCGCGAGCGGCTGCGGGCGGCGGTCGGCATCGGCGAGGAGGGCAACGGCCCGTTGTTTCTCAACGTGCGGCGCCAGCGGCTGACGGCCCGCTCGGTGGCGCGCATCTTGAAAAAACTGGCGGCCGCCTGCGGCATCGAGGCCCCCCTCTCGCCCCATGCCCTGCGGCACACCTTCGCCACCCACCTACTCGACGCGGGGGCGGACCTGCGCAGCGTGCAGGAACTGCTGGGGCACCGCAATCTTTCCACCACCCAGCGCTACACCCACGTCAGCATGGATCGGCTGATGGAGACCTACGACAAGGCCCACCCCCGGAAATAGAAGCGCCGCCGGGCCCCGGGACGCGAAAGGAGACGCCATGAGCACGGCCAGCATCCACCGGGCCGACGAAGTCATCGCCGGCACCTACAAACGGTTCCCGATCGTTCTGACCCAGGGCAGCGGCTGCACCCTCTGGGACGAATCCGGCAAGGCCTACACCGATTTCGTGGCCGGCATCGCGGTCTGCAACCTGGGGCACGCCCACCCGCAGGTGGCCGAGGCCCTCTGCCGCCAGGCGCGCATTCTCTGGCATGTCTCCAACCTGTTCTACACGATTCCCCAGATGGAACTGGCGGCATGGCTCACGGCGCACAGCTTCGCCGACCGGGTCTTCTTCTGCAACAGTGGAGCCGAGGCGAACGAAGCCGCCATCAAGCTCGCGCGCAAATACTTCAAAACAGCCGGGCAGCCCAACCGCTTCCGCATCATCAGCATGGAGCAGTCCTTCCACGGCCGTACCATGGCGACCCTCTCGGCCACCGGCCAGGAGAAGGTCAAGGTCGGCTTCGACCCGCTCCTGGAGGGGTTCGATTTTGCGCCGTTTGACGACATCGCCGCCCTGCAGGCGCAAATAGGCCCAGCGACCGCAGCCGTCATGCTCGAGCCGATTCAGGGGGAGGGGGGGGTGCGTTGCCCGCGGCCGGACTTCCTCAAGCAGGTCCGGGCCCTGTGCGACGAGGCCGGCCTCTTGCTCATCTTCGATGAGATTCAGACCGGGATGGGCCGTACCGGGACGATGTTCGCCTACGAACAGTTCGGGGCCGCACCCGACATCATGACCCTGGCCAAGGCGCTCGCCAACGGTCTTCCGATGGGTGCGATGCTGGCGCGCGCGCCGGTCGCCGCAGCCTTCGGGCCGGGCTCGCACGCGTCGACCTTCGGCGGCACGCCCATTGTGTCGGCGGCCGCGCTCGAGGTGTGCCGCACCTTCGAGCGCGAGGGGATTCTCGACCACGCGCGCCGGGTGTCCGATCACTTCCGGGGTAGGCTCGAGTGGCTGAAGGGCCGGCATGCTCTCATCGAGGAGGTGCGGGGACTCGGGCTGCTCCTGGGCATCCGGCTGGCGACCGCGGGCGATCCCTTCGTACACGGTTGCATGGAGCGGGGCTTTTTGATCAACTGCGTCCAGGGCAACGTCCTGCGCTTCGTGCCGCCGCTCGTGATCGGGGTCGAGCAGATCGACGCGCTCGTCGCGTGTCTGGATGAGCTTTTCGGCGGCGTGCGGCAAAGATAACCCGGCGGCACGCTTCCGCAGCGGGTGCAGGGTCGAGGCAACGTCCTTATAGACTTACACGTACACGTACACAGCGCAGCGGTACACGTTCACTCCCACTTGCACGTAAACGTCGTACACGTACACCTACACGAAGGGAGCCTGAACGGGGACGTGTACGGGTACGTGAACGTGAACGGGTACGTGAAGGGGTACGAAGAGCGACCCGAGGCAAAGACGAACGGCAGGATGGGCCACCATGGCGGATAAACTTTGGGACGGGCGGTTTTCCGAGGGCACGGCCGAGATCGTGGAGCGCTTCACGGCCTCGATCGACGTCGACCGGCGGCTTTATCGCCACGACATCGAAGGCAGTATCGCCCACTGCCGGATGCTGGCCAAGACCGGGATCATCCCGGCGGCGGAGGCCGAGGCCATTGTGCGGGGCCTTGAGCAAGTGCGCGGCGAGATCGAAACGGGGCGCTTTGCGTTCGACCCCCGCCTCGAGGACATCCACATGCACATCGAGTCCCGCCTGACCGAGATCGTCGGCCCGGCGGCCCGCAAGGTCCACACGGCGCGCAGTCGCAACGACCAGGTGGCCCTCGACCTCAGACTCTATTTGCGGGACGTGCTGGATTCAATCGGGGGGCAGCTCGCCGCGCTGGAGCGGGTGCTGATCGACCTCGCCCGGTCCCATATCGACGTGATCCTGCCGGGTTACACCCACCTGCAGCGGGCGCAGCCGGTGCGGCTGGCCCACCACTTCATGGCCTACGTCGAGATGTTCGCGCGGGACCGCGAACGGTGTGCGGAGTGCCGGCGGCGGACCAACGTCATGCCGCTCGGAAGCGCGGCGCTGGCCGGGACTACCTTCCCCATCGACCGCGCCTATGCGGCCGAACTGCTCGGGTTCCCGGCGGTTTCGGCCAACAGTCTGGATGCGGTTTCGGACCGAGATTTCGTGATCGAGTTTTTGGCGGCGGCAAGCCTCTGCATGATGCACTTGAGCCGGATGGCCGAGGAGCTGGTGCTCTGGTCGAGCGCGGAGTTCGGCTTCATCGAGCTGCCGGACAGCTTCGCCACCGGCAGCAGCATCATGCCGCAGAAAAAAAATCCCGACGTGCCCGAGTTGATCCGGGGGAAAACCGGGCGGGTCTATGGGCACCTCATGGCCCAGCTCACGCTGATGAAGGGGCTGCCGCTCTCCTACAACCGCGATCTCCAAGAGGACAAGGCCGCCATTTTTGACGCCGTCGATACGTTGAGCGCCTGCCTCGAGGTCGTCACGCACATGCTGCCCGGGATCGAGGTCCGCCGGGAGCGGATGGAGGCGGCGGCCTCCCGCGGCTATCTCAACGCGACGGATCTGGCCGACTACCTGGTCCGGGCGGGGATGGCCTTTCGGGAGGCGCATCATGTCGTAGGCCGGGCGGTGCGGTTTGCGGTCGCAAGCGGCCGCGAGCTGCACGAGCTCACCCTGGGGGAATTGCAGGCCCAGTCCGCCCTGATTCGGGAAGACGTCTTCGAGCACCTGCGGACCCGGGAGGTCGTCGACCGCCGCAACGTACCGGGCGGCACGGGGCGGAGCGCCGTGCGGGCGGCCATTGCGGCGGCCGAGAAACGCCTGGAATGAAACCCGATTTTACGATGCGGCCCGGCCGGCGGGCGATCTTCTTCATCTTGGCGGGATGGACGGCTTTTGCCCTTTTCGGATGCGGGCGCAAGCTCCCGCCCTTGCCGCCGGCGCCGCCCCCCGTTACCGACCTTTCCCACCGGGTAGAGGAGAACCGCGTGACCTTGAGCTGGACGGTGCCGGCGCCCGGGGCGCGGGGCCGGCTGCCGGTGGCCGGGTTCACGGTCGAACGGGCGCTCCTTCCGGCCGCCCAGGCCGGCTGCACGGACTGCCCCCTGGACTTTCAGCCGGTCGGGGAGGTCGATGCCGCGGGCCGAGCCCCCGGCAGCCGGGTGCGGTTCAGCGAGATCCTGACGTCCGGATTTCGCCACATTTATCGCGTGCGGTCCTTCGACCCGAATCGGGCGGCGGGCGAGCCCTCGTCGCACGTCGCTTTCACCTTCTGACTTCGGCGCGGATGCATGTCATTGATCGAATTTACCAAGATGAACGGCTGCGGCAACGATTTCATCCTGATCGACAACCGCGATCGACACCTCGACGAGTCGCAGCTCCCGGCCCTCGTCACCGGCATCTGCCGGCGGCGCCTCTCGGTGGGGGCCGACGGCGTGATCCTGATCGAGCGCTCTCAGCAGGCCGATTTCCGCTGGCGCTTCTTCAACGCCGACGGGAGTGCCGGGGAGATGTGTGGCAACGGCGCCCGCTGCGCGGCGCGCTATGCGGTGATCCACGGCATCGCCGCAGCGGAGCTGCGCTTTGAGACCGAGGTCGGTCTGATCACGGCCCGGGTGGACGAGTCACAGGTCCGCGTGAATCTGACGGACCCCGGGGAGCTCACGCTGGACCGGCCGCTTGTTCTTTCCGGCGGAGAGTGGCGGGTCGCCACGGTCAACACAGGCGTGCCGCACGCGGTCGCGCGGGTGCCTGATGTCGATGCCCTCGACGTGGTGGCCGTCGGCCGGGAAATCCGCCGGCACCCCGACTTCGCCCCGGCCGGGACCAACGCGAATTTCATCAGCGTCGATGCGGCCGGGGCGATCTCCATCCGCACGTATGAACGCGGGGTGGAGGACGAGACCCTCGCCTGCGGTACCGGCGCCGCCGCCGGCGCGCTCGTGGCCTCGGAAACCCTGGGGCTCGAATCGCCGGTGCGCCTGCGCACCCGCAGCGGCGAGATGCTGACGGTGCACTTCTCGCGCCGCGGTGGCCGATTCTGCGACATTCTTCAGGACGGCTCCGCCCGCTTTGTCTTCACCGGGCGCCTGCACGCGGAGGCCTGGCGCTGAGGCGCCGGGATGCGGCCGGGTGGAGACCCATATCGCCTTCATATCGGTCGGTTCGAACCTCGGCGACCCGCTCGAAAACTGCCGCCGTGCGGTTGAGCGGCTCGCGGCCGAGGAGGGTATCCGCGTCACGGGGCGCTCGCGGGTCTATCGCACCGAGCCCGTGGGCTACGCCGACCAGGCGTGGTTCGTGAACCAGGTGGTTCGTGCGGCCACCGAGCTCGAACCCGAGGCGCTCCTGGACCGTCTTCATGCGCTCGAACGGGATCTCGGAAAGACCGCGCCCGCCGTGCGCTTCGGGCCGCGGGCGATCGACCTCGATATCCTGCTTTACGACCGGCAGGTGATCGACCGGCCGGGCCTGGTCATTCCGCATCCCCGGATGCACGCCCGGCGTTTTGTTTTGAAGCCGTTGTGTGATATAGATCCCGACATCGTGCACCCGGTGCTGGGCCGCGACATGCGCACGCTGCTCGCGGAGCTCGGCGCGGGCGGCCAGGAGGTGGTGGAACACCCATGCTGCGACTGATCGCGATTATAGTTCTGGCCTACGTGGCCTACCGCGTCATTCGCAAATGGGTCCTCGGCCGGTCCGCGCCCCGGCAGGTGAACCGGCCCCCCGGGCCGCGGGGCCGGATCGACGACGTCATGCACAAGGACCCGCAGTGCGGAGCGTACTTCGCCCAGCGCGACGGGGTTCCGTTGAACTTCGAGGGGCGCGAGCTGCTGTTTTGCAGCCCGGAGTGCCGCGATCGGTTTCTGTCCGCCAACCAACCACCCAAACCGTAAATGGGCGGCCGTCATGGAACAACCTGAAATCTCCCGACTCCCCCACCCGGCAGGGCCGATGGGCGCCGCCGATTCGCATGCCGACGGCTCAACCGGGGCGGCCGCGTCCTCTGGCATCTGGCAGTGGTTGAAGACCTCGGCCCATCACCCCAACAGCCTGACGCTCTTTCGGGTCGCGCTCATTCCCCTGATCATCCTTCTGTTTTCGTTTCCCAGCCGCTTCCTGGCGTTTGTGTCCGCCCTGCTGTTCAGCCTCGCGGCCACCACGGATTACTTCGACGGATTTTTGGCCCGGCGCCAGGGGAAAGTGACCCTCCTCGGCAAGCTCATGGACCCGGTGGCCGACAAATTGCTGAATTCCTCGGCCCTGATCATGCTCGCGGCGCACGGATGGGCCCCGGCCTGGATGGTGTGCGTGATCATCGGCCGTGAATTGACGGTCACCGGGCTGCGCAGCGTGCTCGCAGGCAAGGGGGCCGACGTTTCGGCCTCCCACCTGGGGAAGCTCAAGACCGGCTTTCAGGTGGCGGCCATCATCCCCCTCATGATCCACTACCCTTTTCTGGGCCTCGACTGCCACGCCATCGGGATGGTGCTCCTGTGGCTCGCCTTGGGGTTCACGGTCTGGTCGGGTGTCGATTACTTCATCAAGTTCAAACGGATTCTCTGATTCGGTCTTCATCCCCGGGTTTGCTGTTGACAAGGGGGTCGGAAACCGCTATTAATTCAGCTTTAGTTGAGCGGGAATAACTCAGTGGTAGAGTGCGACCTTGCCAAGGTCGAAGTCGCGGGTTCAAATCCCGTTTCCCGCTCCATTTTTTTTGGGCGGCATAGCCAAGTGGGAAGGCAGTGGTCTGCAAAACCACTATTCCCCGGTTCGAATCCGGGTGCCGCCTCCATTATTATATCATATGATGTTACCGTCGAGTGCTTAGTCCCCGGATAGAGTGGCACATCCGTTACACCAAGATCGGCACGGGCTTTTTTCCACCAGCGGTGGAGTAGCTTCGTTCCGAAGGGTGTCCCTTCCTTGATTCCAGACCTCTCTGGGTGCCGAAAGAAAAACACGTCCGGAAGCGCCCGCGGGAAGGTTCTGAGCATAACGATGTCTTCGTCCTCAAGAAGAATTATCTTCGCCCTGAGAAGGTTTCTTTCCTTAGATGCCTGGTCAATAGCGACAAGGATGTGCTGGAATTCAACCTGTCGACGGTTGCGCAACGGCTGAACCTGACGGGCAGGCACCGGGTAAACCTGATCAACGCTATCTTGAGAAACACACTGGACCCCCTGAAGCGGATCGGAATGATCGAATCCTATGAGCTGAGGGATGGGTTGTCGGGTTCGAAGTTCGTCGTCTATCGGAGATTTCCAGGTCAACCGAAGAGTGGTCGGGGTAGAGGGCGGAAAGGGGGGTCAGGCGAGGGTGAGAAACAAAGAGGCGGGGGTTGGAAACAAAAAATCGGTGAAAACCTTTGATGGGCGTGAGTTTGTGATTGGCCGAGACGATAGGGACTTTGTTTCGATGTTGCATAAAAAAAGCGGGGACAATGATTAGAGTAGAGGGGACAGAGAGCTTAGGGGACAAGAGAGCTTAGTGGACAGTCATGAAAATTTGCATTTCTATCGCAAATGTACTCCCGCAGTGGCTAAAATGCTTTTTGAAACTTGATCACGGTTTTTCAACGCGGCGTCCACTTTTTTGAAAGACCGTTTTCCGATCTACAATCGCAAGAACAAGGATCTTTTCCCCAAGGGGTTTGAAAACTATTCGATAACCTCCTACCCGCAATTTCCAGTAACCCTGAGGAGGCTATGGGGACAGTCAATCGTTCAGTCTTTCCTACACCTGCGCTACTGCTCGCAGGCCGGCGGCCACATGCCGCTCCGGCTGAAGACGGAGCGGCGGCGCGTGCTGCCCCCCCCACACCCGGATTTTCATCATGTACGGGGCCACCGAGGCCGCCGTACGCATCGCCTACGTGCCGCCGGATGACTTCGAGCGGAAGATCGCCTCCATCGGGAGGTCCGTGCGGGGGGTGCAGCTGCGGGTGCTCGACCCCCAGGGGCCAAAAACTGCGGCGGGCGAGCACGGGGAGCTAGTCGCCAGCGGGCCGAACATCATGCAGGGGTACTGGAAAGACCCCGAGGCGACGGCCCTGGTCCTCGACGCCGACGGCTCCCGCACGGGGGGACATCGGCTACCGCGATGCGGAGGGGTTTTTCTACGCCGTGGGCCGCAAAGATGGCCTGCTGAAGGTCGGCGGGCACCGCATCAACCGGGGAGATTTTCGAAAAGGTTACACCGACCGTACCGCCCGGCCATGCATGAAACCATGCCACTTGGCGGACGCTGGTGAAAAGTTGACGAATTTAAAGTATAAGTTTGACAATTCTAAATCTTTATTATACTAATACCCAAAATGTGGATAGAAAGAGAGATAGCTTCCGAGCTGAAAAAGCTTGCGACGGCGTTTCCCGTCCTCGCTCTGGTCGGGCCGCGCCAGGTCGGCAAAACCTCACTGCTGGAAAGAGTATTCTCTTCTTACCGATATGTCAGCCTGGATGTTGCTGCCAACGCAGAGGCGGCCGAGACCCGGCCGCTGGAGTTTTTGAAGCGCAACCCCCCGCCGGTTATACTGGATGAAGTCCAATACGCACCCGCCTTCTTCCGTCACATCAAGACTCACGTGGACGCCCAAAAGGGCCGTAGGGGGCTTTTCATCATCACCGGGTCCCAGAATTTTCTCCTGATGGAGAATTTAGCCGAAAGTCTGGCGGGGCGGGCGGCGGTCATCCCGTTTCTCGGCCTTTCCGCAGGCGAGTGGCGGGCGGCCATCTACGGTGAGGGGCGTCCGGAGTGGAAAGATTTTCTCTGGCGCGGCGGATTTCCCGCCCTCTGGGCCGCCACGGATAATCCGCCTTCCCGCGATCGATGGTATCAGGGGTATGTGGCCACCTACCTCGAGCGCGACGTCCGCAACCTTCTGAACGTCGGAAATCTGCGCGACTTCGAGCGCTTCCTGCGGGCCTGCGCGGCGCGCTGCGGGCGGGCTCTGAATCTTTCTGAGCTGGGTCGGGACGTCGGAGTGTCGACCCCCACCGCCAAACAGTGGCTGAGTGTGCTGCAGGCTTCCAACCAGATCTTTCTGCTGGAGCCCTACCACCGCTCCCTCGGCAAACGGATATCCAAAACGCCCAAGCTCTATTTCACCGACAGCGGCCTGGCTGCGTACCTCATGGGGTTTGGCTCGGCGGAGGCGCTGTGGGCTTCGCGGGCGGCCGGCGCCCTCTGGGAGAACCACGTTGTCGGCCAGTGGCTGCGGTGGCGGGACTGGCATGAGCCCTCTCTGGGTCTCTGGTACTGGCGGGACCAGGGGGGCAACGAGGTGGACCTGTTACTGGAGCGGGACCGTAAGCTCGTGGCCGTGGAGTGCAAACTGAAAGAGAAGCCGGAGGAGAAGGATCTGCACGGCATTCGCAAGGTGACAAAATTTTACGGACCGGATGAGGTTACCAGAGCCTATTTAGCCTGCCCCGGCGATTCCTTTTTCGACCTCGCACCTCGGGTGACGGTGGTTTCGGGATGGGAGGTGTGGCCGCTTGAGGCGTAGAGGCGCAGAAAGCGCAGAAAGGGGACAGTCCTGACTTAAGTCTTTTCGTATAGATGGGCATCACGAAACCGGCGGGCGACACCTTCAACTTTCCGCTCCCCAGAAGGGAGCGGAAAAACATGATCGCCTGCGGCGAGGGATAGCCCCGCCCCTCCGCGCAGCGGTGGGCTCAGCCCCGGGGCCTTCCGGGCGCCGGGGCGACCATACCCCATCCCGTATATACTGCTGAATGCCTTAATTCGATTTTCATTCATCAGATATTCGGTTATCCGGATCGCCCCTCAGCATTCTGACCCTTTGTTTCGGTTCGGCCAATTCCCCGATCTCTGAAAGGATAACAGCCACATGGCTGAAGGCTTCCCGTTCACGGCCGAACTTCGAAGCCAGGACTGTTAACACCTCTTTGATGATATGAGGCGATATGACAAGTTCGTCGCGCCCTTCGATGACCCATGAAACGGCCTTCTCTGCCATCCCCCCAGGAATGGCAAGGGCTGAAATAAAAATGTTCGTGTCAAAGACCACCCTCTTATTTTGTGACACCATCCATTGTTTATCGGTTTGGACCGTTGTGCGCGTAAATCGGGTTGCTTGCATTTCTCGCGTTGATAAAGAGGAGGGGCGGCCTTGCAATTCGGTTACGACCCGTCTGTGGGAATTGGGGGCGGCATTTTAGTAACAGTTTAGCCCCTATTGAAGTCTCGATTATCAAGGCATCAGCTTGAGTTGTTGTAAAGTGCGGCCTGCGCAGTTGGCGTGTCTGCGGTCAGTAGAGTTTGCAGGAACTGTCTGGGG
>JBFYWX010000002.1:0-3462 GCA_041310825.1 Desulfobacteraceae bacterium
TGGGCAGCGCCGTCGGCAAGAACCCGGTCTCCTTCGTCATCCCCTGCCACCGCGTGGTGCGCAAGACGGCCGAGTTCGGCAACTACGGCGGCGGCCCGGCCAGAAAAAAGGCCATGCTCGGATGGGAAGCGAGCCTCGTGGCCGGACCGCAGCCGCCGGATTGACGCGGCGGCGTGGCCGCTCCAACCGGCGGGGCATTCCTCACTGAGGCTCCGTGTTAATACCGGCCGGCTGCCCGCGCCTCCGCCCCAGCCGCACCAGCGCGGCTCCCAGAAGGCACAGAAAGGCGCCCGGGATCAGAAACACAAACGGCAAGGCGAACATGAGGCCGCCCGGCGGCCAACTGGCAATTCCTAATAGAACAAGCCCGCCGCCGAGAACGACGAACACCCAACCGAACACCGCGGCCACGAATCGCATCACACTATCCGCTCAGCAGCTAAAGAACATTATACACCTGACCGGTCTGGGCTCCCTCGACGCTTTTGGCGTAGGCCAGCGCGGCGCGCGCAGCGGGAACGGGTTCGAATCCCCGGAAGAACGGCGCATAGTCCTTCATCGCTTCGGTGATCACCCCGGGGCTGACCGCGTTGATGCGCAATCCTCTCGGCATCTCGATGGCCGCCGCCATGACGAAGGCGTTGATGGCCCCGTTTACCATCGATGCCGAGCTCCCCTGACGAATCGGATCGCGGTCGAGCACCCCGGTCGTTAATGTAAACGACCCGCCGTCCGCGAGGTAGCCTCGTCCGATCAGCACCAGATTGACCTGCCCCATCAGCTTGTCCCGCAGTCCGATCTCGTAGTCCGGCGCCTGCATGTCGGTGAAAGGGGCGAACTTGACCTTTCCGGTCGTTGCCACCAGGGCGTCGATGGCTTCCCCCTTTTCGAATGCGGCGCGGATCGAGTGGCTGTCGGTGATATCCATCCGCACGTCGCCGGATGTGCGCCCGGCCGGAATGATGTCGTGACGGCTGCCGAATTCCGCGACGACGGCGCGGCCGATCGTTCCAGAGGCTCCGACAATCAGTATTCTCATCGCGTTCTCTCCCTCATCCGGCTGTCTGCTTAAGCGGCGATACCGCCTCACGGCCGATACGCCTGCCGGAAACTGTCGTTAAACCGTTGGCGTGGAGACTCTTTCTCTTCCCCCTCCGGCAGTGCCGTGCGACTTTCCGGCGATGTCACCCGAGAGCAGGCCCTCACGCCATTCTGAAAGTTCAGCTGAGACGATCGCCTCCATGCTACTCACAAATTCTTCAAGTTCCGCCGCGCCGGTCGACGAGGTCTCGGAGCGTATTTGATAGCGCAGCTTCACCCACTTAAGCCTCTCGCCGGCAGCCGCGAAATTGACGTACTTGGTACGGTATCGGAAGTTCGTGCTGAGGCCAGTGGCCACGGTGGTAACGACTGCGGGCAGGACGACGGCCCATTTCGGCCAGCTTTCGATGGCTGCGGCAAATGCAGTCAGCCCGGCCGCCAGTATCACAGATGTCTGCAACACATGGTCGCAAACCCTCTGACGAACTTTGTGACGTTCGTACCAATCGATCAACTCGTCGCATCTTTTTAAGGCCAACTCTCTCGGATCGCCCTCGGAGGGTGTGGGGTTTGTCATCGCTGATCTCCCGGTTGCGCGGCAGTGACCTATTACTCCAGAAGCTCAATATGTCACAGCACCCGCATGGGTCAAGCCCGCGGGCAAGGCCCAGGTCGAAATGCGACCCTCCAGGCTGAGGAGCGGCGCCTCGCCGGCAGGGCTTCCTATACCGAAAGAGCTGATGCACCCCCCGATCAAAAGGATGGAGATTAACACACTGTTCAGCATTTTTTGAATTTCCTCTCCGAGCGGCCGGCGCGATCACCAAGAGAACTGAAGGGGGAAAGAACGCCGCCGGGTTCGAATCCCCGGAATAGCGGCGCGTAATCCTTCATCGTTGCTGATGAACCGCCGCCGCAGACGGCGTGCAACGCTATTGGCTTGGACAGTTTGTTGATTTAGGATCAGCTCTAGTGATTTAATTCACACCCATACCCAATCCTCCCACATTCGGCAAGAAACGGCAGCACACCGGAGCTGCCAGTCCGAGTTGATATGGTGGTTCGCCGCGTGTTGGTCCGCGTCACCGCTTGGGCAAAAGTAATGCCGCCCCCTTCCTTACGCCAAAGCTGTCCAAATGACCGGATATCTTGAGATTGTCGTCGGCGTAATGAACATGAAAGCGCTCGCCCGGATGGGAAATCACGCCTTCGAGCTCCTTGGCTGAATAAAAGCCGACCAGTTTGCCCTTTGTCTCGGCGCCTGAAAAAGTGCGGTTGCGTGCATGCCCCTGCGGGTGCTGCGCGCCGGCGCCGTGACCCTTGGCCGTGCCGGTGACCACATGCCATGCGTAGTCTGTAATCGCCCCAATCACCGTGAACGGAAAAGGGGCATTCGTGTCGATCCCGTTCAAACGGGCGCTGTCGAGGACGAATCGCTCAAACTCTTTAGGCGCCATGTCTCTCGGTACCCGTACCTCTTTGAATTCCGTAACGTGGGCGGTCACGAGCAATGCCGCCTGGTCATCCGCTTCCGCCAGCCGGGTGGCGCCCGAGGCCGATTCACCCGGGGTGACCAGAACACGTCCATCCCACACCAGAATTTCGCCCTGCAAGCCGGCGAGAGCTCCGACACCGTAAGTCCCGGCTGAACGCGGAATGAATGCCAGGGCAATTTGTCCGGACGCATCGCCCCTATGGACCATCCGCTTAAAATTCCCATATGCTGAAACGTTGAAGGGTCCTTCCCCTCCCGCAATCGCTGTGGATGAAAACCAGAAAATGAGAGCACTCACCAGCACCTTGAGAATCATCGCTGCCTCCTATGCTGGTAGAGGATCAAGCGTCCGCCGATGATGGGCAATACAACACCGAAAAGACCCGTGATCAATGGTCCTATCAAAATCTTATGCATTCTGTTTCTAAGCAACGCTCGCACGGTAATCTCGCTAACGTTCGAGTTACGGAGGCACCAACGGCGTGGTGCCAGGCACCGGCTGTGGGTCATGCACCGGGTACCATCTGCCGGCCTTTGGCGCTATGCCGTTAGGACTCGGTTTGAACGGGGGTTAGGCGCGGCGCTCAATTGGCATAATTAAACAATTCGGGCCTCCCATGCCTTTGGCAAACTCGGTCAATTCAAGAGTATGGACGGTATATCCTGTGCTTTTTAGAAGATTTGTCACAAGGTCATTTGTTCGGTTAACAATAAACTCCTTATCTCCCAAACAAATAATATTTGCGGTCGCGTTTTCGCCGCACGATATGCCAATGCTTTCAAAGCCTGCAATATCTTTTTCAGAAATTAAGTCTTTGCAAAATAGTACCCGTTTAGGCTCTAATGTCATTAAGACTTTGTCAAGATGCAAAATTGTGTCAGGCAATTTTATGACCCGCATCTCGTAACCCATTTTGACCATGATT
>JBFYWX010000508.1:0-4008 GCA_041310825.1 Desulfobacteraceae bacterium
CTCGGCAACAGCTCCATCGCCGGGGCCTATCTGGCACTGCTTTCGGAGACGCATCGGCGCGAGGCCCTCGAGATCAGCCGTGCGATGACCTACATCGACTTCTCGAGCAGCCCGCGCTACATGGACGAATTCAGGTCGGCGCTGTTTCTGCCGCACACGAACCTGGAAATGTTTCCCTCGACTGTTGCCGGACGGCCCTGAAAATAGCCCCATCCGGTGCGATGTGACTCAACCGATAGACGGCGCTCCCCGCCTCGAAGAGACCGGCCGTGCGGTGTGCATTTCGTATCCCTCACGGATGGGGCAGCGCCGGGGTGTGCAGCACGCCTGCCGCCACCGGAAACCACGGGCTCCCGGTGGCGGTCTTGTTATTGCGGCTTGTAGCCCATCGGCAGCTTTTTGAAGCGCCCGCCGTGGATGATGGGATCGCCCTTGTAGCCCAAGGATTTGAAGTCGATGTAGTCCGTCGTGCCGATCAGGTGGCTGACGTCCCGGCCCTTGGAGGCCATGTAGCTGAAGTCCGTCCCCTTCTGGGCGATCTTTTTGAAGTCCACGTCCTTGTTGTCCTGGTGGCAGCGGTTGCAGGTGCGCTCACCCTTCAGACTTTCGTGGCACTGCACGCAGGAGAGCGCCATGTCGGCCGGCATCACCTCGTGCTGGATCCCCCAGTACATGCGCGTCTTGATCCACTTGTACTTGCCGCTGTAAGGCAGATGCGCCGCCTGCATGCCGGCGGTGAAAGCCTTCTGCCAGTCCGCATGTTTCCAGAAAGCGGTTGGATCCTCCTTGCCCTTGGGAAACAGGTGGGGCACCAAAAAATAACGATGTTCGAGGTCGAACGCATTGGTGCCTTGCATGAACTTAAACGGTGCGATTTTGGACCCGGGGTCCTTGATCGACCCGACCGGCTCGGTGATGTTGATTTGCGGTACATCTAAATCCATCTTGTCACCCAAGAGCATGCGCTTCATGGAACCGTTATACCAGGTGTAGGCGGGCTTGCCCGATTCGAGCCAGGTGAACTCCCCTTTTTTCCTATCATAGTCCGCCATTCCGTACTTGTCCTTGACGGGCTTGCGGTTCTTATCCCCGGCTTGGGACCAGTCCCAGTTGACGACCGTCGGCTTGCACTTGGCGTAGACCGGCGAGTGGCACGTGTTGCAGGCGATGGTCTCGGCGTGTTTGTTCAGATGATGCACCAGCAGACCATCGCCGTAGTGCGGCTTCTCGCCATGGCAGTTCTCGCAGCTGAAACTGCCTTCGGACACCGGCACCGAGGTGCTGCGGCCGGCGATCTTGTGGTTGCGGGTGCGGTGGCATTCCGAGCACTGGAAGTCGTAGCCGCCCATGTGGACATCGCAGCTGCGTTCGGGGTCGAGCAGCTGGCGGGACATGTCGGCGTGCTTGACCGCTTCTCCCCCGCCGCCGTTGAAATGACATTCGCCGCAGGTCCGGCGGCTGGTGCGCCCGACGCTTTTCGCCACCCGGACCAGATCCACCTTGGGGTCGGGCATGCCGGCCTCGGTCGGCACTTTCAGGTAGGTGCCGGTGCGGTCGTGGCACACCAGACAGTCGATTTTGGTCATATCGGTGAAATCAAAAGTGTTGTCTCTCCATCCATATCCGGCGTGGCAGCTGGTGCAACGAGCCTCGTTGCTGTGGATGCTTACTCAGAAATTGTTCACGGCCGTGGTGGCCTTGCCGTGCGTGACGTGCTTGCTGCGGTTCAACGTGTAGGGCGACGGCCCCTTCCACAGCCAGTGGGCCGTTTTGAGCATGTCCTCGCCCGCGGCCTTGTGGCAGCGCAGGCACTCCTGGGTCACTTCGGTCGGTTGGGGCTTTTCCGGCAGCTTCACCAGCTCCTTGTGGTCCGGCACGTTCTTGCGGTGGCAGCCCAGGCAGTCGGTCGGGCCTTGCTTCATTTCCTGGTGGCACCCCGTGCATTGCTGGTGGAAGGCCGCCTTCAGTCCGAGTCGTTCCGGATGGTCCGGGCGGAAGGCGTCCTGGTGGCAGGCCGAGCAGCGTGTGGTCTCCTTGGCCTTGTCGTCCAGGGGCCGGCGATGATGGCAGAGCGCGCAGTCTTTGAGCTGGGCGGCGTGCTTGCTGTGCTTGAAGCGCACCGGGCCGTAGAGGTCCTCGGTTTTCCGGATGATCGGGCTGTCCAGCAGGAAGTAGCTGTGGGTGATGTCCTTGATCCCGAGTGCCGTCTCCCGCAGACGCATCTGCCGGCACAAGTCGCATTCCTCCATCACCGCCTCGACGAAGGGGACGAGCTCCTGGGCGCGTTGCTTGGCAGCCTCCTGGTCCGGGGCGCTCCAGGCCGTGGTGGTTTGAGACGGCGCCGGGGTCGGTGCGGCTCCCTCAGCCGCGGCGATCGCCTCCGGCGGCGAAGAACCGCCGCCCTGGAAAACGATCAGGCCGCCCATCGCCGCCAGCGCCGTTAGAAATGCGATGGCCACTGACAACCGCTGGGTCATGCGGACACCTCCTGTCCTGGTCTGTTCAAGACCGGTAAATAGGTAACGAAAAAGCGGTAAAGGAACATCAGCCCGGCGATGAATCCGACGGTGATCAGTATTTCCGTGACCGACGGGAAATAATAATTTTCGCTGACCGGCGGCCGGTAGCCGACGACGAAGACGTTGACCCGGTTGAGCAGCACCCCGCCGACGATCAGCGTGCAGGCGATGAACAGCAGGCGGCGGGAGCGGCGCACGGCGGGCGACAGGAGCATGAACCAGGGCACGAGCACCCCGAGGATCATCTCCAGCAGAAAGGCATTGGTCTGGGCCGTGCCGTCCAAGAGGTAGACGTAGGTCTCGCGGATCACCATGTCGCCGATCTTCAATGCCAGATAGATCCCCAGCAGAAAAATCGTGAAGCGTGTGAGCGGCGAGAGGACCTGCATCTCCGGGTTAAGCTTCAGCGAGGTGGCGGCCAGAGTGGTTTCGAACACCACCATGGGGTAGCCGATCGCGATGGCCGAGGTCAGGAAGAGCAGCGGCAGGATCGGCGTGTACCAGAGCGGGTGCAGTTTGGTGGGGGCGATCAGCATCAGCGAGCCCAGGCTCGACTGATGCATGCAGGAGAGGACCACGCCGGCGATGATGAAAAACCACATGATTTTAGGGAGAATGGCGTCGGCCAGGCCGAGCAGCGTTTCAGCCGCTGCGTTGAGCGCGGAAAGCGGGCCGGGCAGATGGACGCGGCCCTTGAAGCGCTCCACCACGATGGGGGTGAATTCGACGTAGAGCACGTTCACGTAGAACATCACGCACATGGCCACTTCGAACAACACCGAATGGAAGTTCCAGTAGATCATCGGCTTCCAGATGGCCCAGGAGCGGCCGATGTCGACGATCAGGCCCAATACGACGAACGTGTAGCCGAGCATGGCGGTCAGAAGCGCCGGGCGGACGACGGGTTCGTAGTAGTGGCGGCCCAGAATGTGCGCCAGGAAGGCGGTGGTGAACCCGCCGGCGGCCAGCGCCACACCGGAGGCGACGTCGATGCCGATCCAGATCCCCCAGGGCCGGGCGGTGCTCAGGTTGGACACGTAGCCGATGCCGCCGATGAACCGCGCCAGCACGGCGACGGCCCCCGCGGCCATCAGAAACGCCAGCACGAGGACACCGGGGGTCCAGAAGGGGGCCCGGATCGGGGCGGGATGCGCGCTCATTTTCCACCTCCTTTTTCAGGGGTATCGCGGTCTCCCTTATTGCGGAAGGCATACATGATTCCGCTCAGCATGCCGAAGAGCACGATCGGCGACCAGAGATAGCTGAAGAGCGCGCCTTGGATCGTCTCCGCAAGTTGGGTCAGCGGGCGGTGCGGTACGTCGATGAATCCGACCCGGTCGAAGGGCACACCTGAAAGATAGAGCCAGGAGGTGCCGCCGGCTTCGTGCTCACCGTAAATGTGATTGACGTAAAGGGCTGGATTGCTTTTGATTCTGTTTCTGGCAATCGTCAGCAACGTGTTGCGGCGTCCGAACGTGATCGCTTCGAC
>JBFYWX010000509.1:0-3524 GCA_041310825.1 Desulfobacteraceae bacterium
GGCCGACGGTGAAACGGTGAAGCCCCCGGTGCTCTCCGATGACGGTTCCGCGCATGTCCTCGATCAACCCCGGGGGGGAGGGCTCCCGGCCGATGAATTCCGCGTAGCCCCCGGTGCGCACGAAGCAGACATCCTGGCTCTCCTCCACGGCCGGCGGGGAGATGCCGCGCGCGGCCGCAAGCGCGCGGACCTGCGGCTTGGTCAACCCGCCCAGGGGGAAGACGGCCCGCGCCAGCTGGTGCTGATCGAGCCGCGCCAGGAAATAGGACTGGTCTTTACCCGGGTCCGCCCCCTTAAAAAGACGGCTGAGGTCGTTTTCGTCGCGCAGAACCCGGGCGTAGTGGCCCGTGGCGAGGGCGCGGCAGCCTTCCTTTTCAGCCCACTTTAGCAGGGCGCCGAACTTGATGCGGGGGTTGCAGACCATGCACGGGTTGGGGGTTTCGCCACCCAGGTAGGTGCGGGTGAAGTAGTCCACCACCTCCCGCCGGAAGTCACGCGACAAATCGACCACGTGCAACCGGATCCCCATCCGGCGGGCGAACTCGTAAAGGCCCCGCGCGGGGTCTGTGGCCACCACGGGCGCGGGGCTATCCGGCGGGACGGTCGCTGGCTGTTCCTCGAAGCCCGTTCGGAAGTGGACGCCGAGGATCGCATGGCCCTGCTCTCTCAGCAGGAGGGCGGCGACCATGGAATCGATGCCGCCGCTCAGGGCCACGGCGATCGGTGCGGTCATTCGAAGACGTGCTGCTTGAGCGGGCGGACTTCCATCGCCCGGGGCGGGCAGGCCGGGACGCACAGCTCGCAGACGCTGCACTTTTTCTGATCGAACACGACTTCCATCTCCGGCCGCCGGATGTGGAGCGCCCCGGTCGGGCAGACCGCCGTGCAGGCGCCGCAGTGGGTGCACTTGGCCGGAATGCGCCGGACCTCCTGGGAGGCATTCTGAACCTTGATGCCTTGGCTCTTGAGAAATTTGACCCCCTCGCGGAAGTTCTTCTTGCTTCCGGAGAGCTCCATCACCATCACCCCCTCCTTGCGCGGGAGGATGGCGGCGTTCAAGATGTTGAACTCGAGGTCGAAGTCCCGGGTCAGGCGGCAGACGACCGGTTTCTGGGCCACGGCCGGGGAAAAGCGCAGGATCAGTATCTTGGAATACACAGCGGGCCTCACTCTTGCAGCGATCCGAAAATCCGCCCCAAAGTACCCGCATTCGAATTGCCTGTCAACCGGCGCCCCGTGCCCGGTGTTTGAGTCCCGGGCGGTTTCCGGATATAATCGATCAGGTGGGGCCCCGACGGGGCGCCTGCCCGGTCAAGACCGCAACGGGATCGAGTGCTCAGCGCATGAACCGTTTCGCCTACCGCACGACGGGCCTGGCCATCAAGGCCTTGTCCAGTCTGTCCAAAGCCCGCACCCGGCTGCACGGGGAGAGCCAGATCCCCGGGGGGGCGGTTATCTTTGTGGTCAACCACTTCACCCGCCTCGAAACCGTCCTCATGCCCTACGTCGTCAACCGTGCGACCGGACAGCCGGTGTGGTCCCTGGCCGACGCGGAGTTCTTCAAAGGGCCCCTGGCGAGTTTCTTGGATTCGGTGGGGGCGGTGTCGACCCGCAGCCCGGACCGGGACCGTCTGATCGTGAAAACCCTGCTCTCCGGCGAGGCCAACTGGATCATTTACCCCGAGGGGGGGATGGTCAAGAACATGAAGATCATGGACAAGGGGCGCTTCATGATCTCCTGGGCCGGCGGCAAACGGCCGCCGCACACGGGCGCGGCTTCCCTGGCGCTGCGGACCGAATTCTACCGCGAGCGCCTGCGGCGGCTGATGGGCACGCAGCCGGAGGAGATCGAACGCCTGCGGCAGCTCTTCCGGATGGAGGCCGTCGAGCCGGCCCTGAACCGGCGCACCTTCATCGTGCCGGTCAACATCACCTACTACCCGGTCCGCGCACGGGAGAACGTCCTGAGCGAGATCGCGCGCCGGCTGGTGGACAACCTCTCCGAGCGTCACATCGAGGAGCTCATGACCGAGGGCTCGATGTTTCTTTCAGGCGTGGACATCGACATCCGCTTCGGCCCTCCCATCGACGTCCGGCCCTTTCTGAAGCACGCTGAAATCGAACGGGACATCGCCCGGCCCGACCCCGTGGGCTTCGACGACGTGCTGCCCTCGCGCCACCGGATGCGCGGCGAGGCCCTGCGGTTGACCCAGCGTTACATGACGGCCATTTACGGCATGACCACGGTCAACCACGATCACCTGTTCGCCTCGATCCTGCGTGCGCTGCCTTTCAGCCGGATCGGCGCGGCGGGGCTTCAGCGCAGAGTGTTTCTGGCCTCGCTCGCGCTCAAGGCCGTGAGCGGTTTGCACCTGCACACCGGCTTGGCCGCGGACCAGCTCCATCTGCTCACCGACGACCGTTACGGGATCGCCCGCGATTTCATCGAAACCGCCCTGGACAAGGGCAATCTCAGCCGCCGGAACGGTGGGTTGGTCAAGGATCGGCGCAAATTCTCCGCACCGGTGACGTTCCACCTGGCCCGGGTCGCAAACCCGATCGAGGTGATGGCCAATGCCGTCGAACCGCTGAGCGGGCTCCAGCGCAGTGTGCGCCGGATCGCCTGGATGCCGGACTTCTGGGTGCGCCGCCGGGTGCGGAACCACCTGCAGCAGGAGGCGCTGGAGGAGTTCAGCGAAGAGTATCGCGCCTTTTTCAACGAGGGTGAGTCCAAACCCATGGACGTGGGCCGGCCCTTTCTGGTGAAGGGGGGCTCGGGCCGGCTCGGGGTCGTGCTCTGCCACGGGTATATGGCCGCCCCATTGGAGATGCGGGGTCTGGCCGAGTACCTCGGTCGGCAAGGGTACTGGGTCTATGTGCCGCGGTTGCGGGGCCACGGCACAACCCCCGCGGACCTGTCCGGGCGGACGCACGAGGAGTGGGTTCGTTCGGTCGAGCGCGGCTACGCCGTCATCAGCGGTTACTGCCGGCGCGTCGTGGCGGGGGGGTTTTCCACCGGGGCCGCGCTCGCGTTGAACGTGGCCGCGCGGGTGGACGCTCTGGCCGGGGTCTTCGCCGTCTCCGCTCCCATGCGGCTGCGCGATTTCAAGGCCCGGTTCGCCTCGGCCGTGGACCTCTGGAACCGGATCATGGACAAGGCCAGCCGTCCCGGGCCCAAGATGGAGTTCGTTGAAAACCGGCCGGAGAACCCCCACATCAACTACTTCCGCAACCCGATCTCCGGTGTGCGCGAAATCGAGCGGCTGATGGACGATCTGGAACCGCGGCTGGAGCGGATCAACGCCCCGGCCTTGATCCTGCAGGCCAGCGAGGACCCGATCGTGGACCCGCGGGGCTCGCGCAAAATTTTCGACCGGATCGGCTCGCCCGACAAGCAATACATCCTCTTCGGCTTCAAGCGCCACGGGATCCTGCTTGGGGAGGACTGCGGCAGGGTCTACCGCGCTATCAGCGATTTTCTCGATCGCCTTTAGCGGTGTGGGTTCCCGTCCCCGGACGGGGGG
>JBFYWX010000011.1:0-6771 GCA_041310825.1 Desulfobacteraceae bacterium
GAAGTCGAGGGTCGTCGTCGACTACCTGGTGACCAAGACCGACTACCAATCGCTGGAAGGCGCCTTGGAGGCGGCCGGCGTCCCACCGGCGGCGGGCCGATGGGCGCGATTCAAGTCGGGCTGGTACCAGAACCTCGACGTGACGGGACGGGACAACGCCTCCGCACCCGTACCCGCGTGCTGCAGCAAACCGCCGATCCCGCCCTCCCGGACGGACCGGCACTAACCATCAGGGGATCAGACAGATGAGCAGATATAACCGCCACGCCCTCGCGCTGTTTCTCGGCGCCGCACTCCTGAGCACGGCCGCCTTGGCCGAGGATCCGACGATCTCCGTCTACAAGAGCCCCACCTGCACCTGCTGCGGCAAGTGGATCGCGCACCTCGAGAAGGAGGGGTTCAAGGTGAACGCTGTCGACACGACCAATCTGGGGGTGGTCAAGTCCATGGCCGGCATTTCCGCGGACCAGGCCTCGTGCCATACGGCGCGCGTCGGGGAGTACGTGATCGAGGGCCATGTGCCGGCGGAGGACATCCGACGCCTGCTCGACGAGCACCCGGACGTGCGCGGACTCACCGTTCCCGGAATGCCCTTGAGCGCGCCCGGCATGGACATCCCCAGTCCGCAGCATTACCAAGTACTCCTGATCGGCAAGGACGGGAGCACCAGTGTGTTCGCTGAGCACTGAGGAGTGCGTCAACGATGAACACGGGCAAGGTCATTGCCAATTCTTCGAAGCTCCGGCGCCGTTGTCAGGCGACGGCCAGATGGTCCCTGGCGGGCCCTCTGCTGCTCGCCGTGGTTGTCGCGGCAGGATTGAGCGCCTGTGCCGGGCCGTACCCAACGAGGGGCGGACCCATGGGCCCCGGTGCGGGTGGCCGCTGGGGCATGATGGGCGGCGGTTCGGGGATGATGGGCGGGCCGGGGATGATGGGCGGACCCGGCATGTACGGCGGCCGAGGCATGATGATGGGTGGGCCCATGTCGATGCCTGGCTGGGCCATGACGCAGGGAGTGCCCGGCGAGTACGCTGGGCAGCGCAATCCGCTCCCCGATGATCCGTGGGTCGCCGCCGAAGGCAAGACGCTTTATCTCGCAAACTGCGCCGCCTGCCACGGCGAGAGCGGCGCGGGTGACGGACCGGCAGCGGCTGGGATATCGCCACCGCCGGCCGACCTGCGCTCGGTGGTTCAGCGGCCGATGTCCGGGGACGGCTACCTGATGTGGGCGATTAGCGACAGCGGGGCCGCCATGGGCAGCCCGATGCCGGCGTTCAAGGACACGCTGAGCGAGACTGATCGCTGGCGGATCATCCGGTTCCTGAGAACGCTCTAGCGCCCAGGAGGAGATTGCACATGCACGAGCACGAGACGGCGTCGCCGGTGGGCAAGAACAGGGTGGCCGACCCGGTCTGCGGCATGCAGGTCGATGCCGATGCGCCGCTGCATTCGCACTACCACGGCACCGACTACCGCTTCTGCAGCCAGCGTTGTTCGGATGCCTTCGAGGCCGACCCGGAGCGCTACGCGCACCGGTCGACTCGGCAGGAGTCGGATGCCGAGGGGGCCTGCTGCGCCTTTCCTGCACCGTCCGCATCCGCAGTGTCTGCTTCCCACGGGACGACCTACACCTGCCCGATGCATCCCGAGGTGCGCCAGCAGGCGCCGGGTGCCTGCCCAAAGTGCGGGATGGCCCTGAAACCGGTGGACGCGACCGTATCCCGGACCCGGGTCGAGTACACCTGCCCGATGCACCCCGAGATAGTGCAGGACCACCCGGGCAGCTGCCCCAAGTGCGGCATGGCCCTGGAGCCCAGGACGGTCACCGTCGATGAGCCGAGCGCGGAGCTCGTCGACATGTCGCGGCGGTTCTGGATCAGCGCCGTCCTCGCGGTGCCGCTGTTCGTGCTGGCGATGGTCGCCGATCTCGCACCGGGTTGGCTGCCCGGCGGGGTGTCGATGCATGCGGTCCAGTGGGTCCAAGCCCTCCTGGCCACGCCGGTCGTGCTCTGGTGCGGCTGGCCGTTGCTGGTGCGTGGGTGGCAATCGATCCGCAACCGAGGCCCCAACATGTTCACCCTGATCGGGCTTGGAGTGACCGTGGCCTGGGGCTACAGCTGCCTGGCCCTGCTCCGCCCCGACCTGTTCCCGCCGGTGATGCGCATGGCCGATGGCAGCGTGCACGTCTACTTCGAGGCAGCGGCCGTCATCACCGCCCTGGTGCTGCTCGGCCAGGTTCTGGAGCTGCGCGCCCGGGGGAGTGCCGGCGCGGCGATCCGGCTGTTGCTGGGCCTCGCCCCCAACACCGCGCGCCTGGTCCGAGACGACGGTACCGAGGTGGACATGGGACTCGACCAGGTCCGACCCGGTGACCTTCTGCGCGTTCGCCCCGGCGAGAAGGTCCCGGTGGACGGTGAGGTCACCCAGGGCAGCAGCAGCGTCGACGAGTCGATGGTGACCGGGGAGCCGCTTTCGGTGCCGAAGTCCGCAGGAGACAAGGTAATTGGTGCGACCCTGAACGGCAACGGGTCCTTGCTGATGCGCGCCGAGCGCGTCGGTGCCGACACCCTGCTCGGGCAGATCGTCGCGATGGTGGCCGAGGCCCAGCGCTCACGGGCACCGATCCAACGCCTCGCCGACCGGGTCGCGGCCTGGTTCGTGCCGGCAGTCGTCGGGATCGCACTGCTGGCCTTCGCGGTTTGGGGCCTCTGGGGGCCGGAACCGCGCCTTGCCCACGCCGTGGTCAACGCGGTGGCGGTACTCATCATCGCCTGTCCCTGTGCGCTGGGGCTGGCGACGCCGATGTCGATCATGGTCGGCACCGGCAAGGGTGCGAGCCTGGGTGTCCTGATCAAGAATGCGGAGGCCCTGGAGATCATGGAGCGGGTCGACACCCTGGTGGTCGACAAGACCGGCACCCTGACCGAGGGGCGTCCTCGGGTGGTCTCGCTCCATGCCGTGCCCGGGCTCGATGAGGACCGCCTCCTGCACCTTGTCGCCAGCCTCGAGCGCGCGAGCGAGCATCCGCTGGCGGAGGCCGTCGTCCAGAGCGCCAGGGACCGAGGACTCGGTCTCTCGGAGATCGAGGGCTTCGAGTCGGTCACCGGCAAGGGTGTGCGCGGCAGCGTCGAGGGCCACGACGTGGTGCTCGGTACCCCAGCGTACATGTCCTCTCTCGGAATCGAATCCGGCGGCCTCGGAGCACAGGCCGACGCGCACCGGGCGCGCGGCGAGACCGTCATCTTTATCTCTGTCGACGGCCAGGCCTCCGGCCTGATCGGTGTCGCGGACCCGATCAAGGTCACCACGGCTCAGGCGATCCGGGACCTCCAATCGGAAGGCCTGTCCGTAGTGATGGTAACCGGAGACAGCGCGACCACCGCCGCGGCCGTGGCCCGCACACTCGGCATCGACCGGGTCGAGGCCGAGGTTCTTCCGGACCACAAGGCGGAGATTGTCGCGCGCCTGCAATTGGAGGGGCACCGCGTCGCGATGGCGGGAGACGGAATCAACGACGCACCGGCCCTGGCCCGCGCCGATGTCGGCATCGCGATGGGGACAGGAACCGACGTGGCGATGCAAAGCGCCGGCGTGACCCTGGTCAAGGGCGATCTGCG
Organism: Desulfobacteraceae bacterium; assembly: GCA_041310825.1. Classification (GTDB taxonomy): domain Bacteria; phylum Desulfobacterota; class Desulfobacteria; order Desulfobacterales; family SpSt-501; genus SpSt-501. The sequence continues at coordinate 3,618 of JBFYWX010000011.1, forward strand.
CGGCATCCTGCGCGCACGCCGTTTGAGCCGGGCCACGATGCGCAACATCCGCCAGAACCTGCTGTTCGCGTTCGGCTATAACGCGATGGGTGTTCCGATCGCCGCCGGCGTGCTCTATCCGCTGTTCGGTCTTCTGCTCTCGCCAATCATCGCCGCCGCGGCGATGAGCTTCAGCTCGGTCTCGGTCATTACGAACGCCCTGCGGCTGAGGTCCGCTGATATCTGAGCTCCCGCACCGGCGCGCCGTCGCCTTCGTACGCCCGTGCTACGGCGACGCAGGTCGTTATGGTCCGCCAGAACAGGGCTAAACCCCCGCGCTACGGCTTGATGTCGAGGACTGGGGTGTCGGGAAAGGCGTCGGGAAGATGAGCCAGCCGCGCAACCGCCTTTTCACGCTTTGCAGCCTCCGTCGGGCAGACACGTGCCGGATATCCCTGTAACGGACTCGGCAACGGCCTCTTTTCCAGCAGCTCCACGGATCTCAGCCATGACCGTGTCGGTGGTGAAGATCAAGGTAATGCGGGTGGGTGTGCACCAGAGGCGCATGCTCATGCTCATGGGTGTGCGGCTCGACACCATCCCAATCGCGGGGGTGCTCATGCTGGTGATGCTCGTCGTGGCGGTGCATGTGCGTATGGGTCAGGCTCTCGTGCCGGTGGGGATGATCGTGGCGCTCGGTGACGTGCAGCCATACACCGATTGCCATCAGCAGCGCCGCAACCCAGAACAGCGCCCCCGGGCATTCGGCGAGCAGCAACACGGCCGTGGTGGCCCCGAAGAACGGGGCGACCGAAAAATAGGCGCCGGTGCGCGCGGTGCCGAGGTGGCGCAGGGCCCAGACGAACAGACTCAGGCTGACCCCGTAGCCGAGCAGGCCGACACCGAGTGTTGCTAGCGCCACGGGGACCGCGGGCGGTGTCCAGCCGATCGATACCGCAATCGTGAGATTGATGCCCCCGGCGACCAGGCCCTTGAGGCCGGCGACCTGCATCGGATCGCTGCCCGAGGCGCGCTGGGTGAGGTTGTTGTCCACGGCCCAGGCAAGACAGGCCGCGATGACCGCGAGCGCCCCGAGCGGCAGCCCCTCGGATGGCGCACCCTCCCAGGACAACAGGACACCGGCCCCGGCAATCAGAAAAAACCCGGTTGCGACGCGCCGGTCCACGTTCTCGTGAAATCGGTGTTCGCATTTCTCAGATCTTCTGGGACAGTCCCGGGCTGGCAATCGCCACAAAGCAGATCGTCATCGCTGTTCCGAAAGCCGTTTAACCTAATAAGAGCAATTCACCACGAAGGGCACGAAGGAACACGAAGAAAATCAACGATCACACGAGGCTATTCGCAATGCTTTGTTTCACCCCGTCGGTGACGACCGCATTGGAGTCATCTCTCTGAAAAGCTTCGTGATCTTCGTGTTTTTCGTGGCTCAACTGCCGAATCTAGTTTTAAGGATCGGTGGTCGATATGGCGCAGAGGATACGGCGGGGCAGAGAGTTTGTCTGGGTCTTCCTTTCGACCGTTTGGGTAACAGGCCGCGTCTGCGGCCCTCTCGCGGACAGTCGTCCAAGACATGTGGACCGGTCGTGGTCTGTACGCTAACGCTGGTCAAGGCAGCGTGGGCTGCGAGCCGACATCGGGCTTTAGCCTGCCGTGAGAGTACGCCGGCGCAGATGCTGTGCGGTTCTTGGACTGGTCCGGCCGCTTGCGACGCAGACGGCCCAGCCGTCCCCCGGGGGCAAGGTAGCACCGAGCGCTACCGGAGGGCGAATGTCCGCTTCCTTCGGCGCTGGCCCTCCCACGTTAGCGCAGATCGGGGACCGCTTCCGGCGTACACGAGTCGCAGGACAGACTCCCCTGAGTGTCCGCTCCCGAAACGGACCCGGCAGCCCCAGGGCGATACCCCGCGACTGGTCCGGGTCGGACCGCCGGGTCCCCACACTCGCCTAAATCGAGATAGATGCCATCCTTCAGGCGGGGCCTACGGATGCTGTGTCAGACACGCGCCGCCCAACTCTTATCAAGAAAGCGCAGGAGTTCCCCGGCGTATCGCTGGATCTGGTCCGTGGAGTCGTGGCCCGCGTCGGGGATCTCCAGAAGGCGCACCTGGGGCGTGTGGCACCGGTCCGCGATGCGACGTGCGTCGTCGACCGGGACGGTCTCGTCGTCCCGCCCGTGCACCAGCAGGACCGGACAGGCGATCCGACACACGGTGTTGATCGGCGCGATGGCCGCGAAGCGGTATCCGATCAGCCACTCCACGTAGCGGATCACCAGGACCGTGATGGGATGCGGCAGGCGCAAGCGGCGCAGGTAACGCTTGGTCACCTCGGCCGGATGGGCGAATGCCGCGATGCTGATCACCGCCGCGATGTCGCGGTTGCGCGAGGTCTCGAGCAGGGCCGCACCGGCGCCAACCGAGTGGCCAAGCACCGCGATTTGCTCGGCGCGCCCCGGGTGGTGGCGCTTGAGCCATGCGATCGCCTGGCCCAGATCCTCGGCGAAGCGTGGCAACGAGGAGAAGGTATCGGAATCGCTCCCGCCGTGGTTGCGCGCATCGACCAGCAGCACGTTGAGACCGGCTCTGCGCAAGGGCGCGGCGATGGGCAGCATCTGCTCGGCGTTGCTGCCCCACCCGTGCAGCACGACGATGGTTCGGGCGGCGTCCGGGGCCGGAAGCAACCAGCCGAACAGGTGACGGCCGCGCACGGTGGGTATGCGCACCGCCTCGAAGGCAAATCCACAGCCGGCCGGCGTCCCGGTCTCGCGCACGCGGCGGGCGCGAAAGCCCAGATGCACGCCCGCCGGTACCAGCGCCGCGGTGAGCGCGAAGAGCAGGCCAAAGGTCAATACTCCGTTCACGGGTCACTCAGACACTCAGCGCGGCGTGAAGGTGCCGGCCGGGTCATGCCCGAAAGGCTCGCCCCAGCCGAAGACTTTCATCCTGCCCGGCGCCGCCTACCGCGGTGCCTCGTCGTATAGCCGCCCCACCCACTCCCGAAACCACGCCGGCCGGACAAGCAGGACGTAGGCGATCGTCAGTGCCGCGAGGGGCACCGCAAAGGCCGCGACATCGACGACGACGATGAGCAACGCCCAGGTGAGACGCTCTCGGAGTTGCATGGGCACCTCACAACCTGAAGGGATAGGAAAGCCA
>JBFYWX010000014.1:0-2567 GCA_041310825.1 Desulfobacteraceae bacterium
GCGAGGGCGGCTCGACGAAGAACATCCTCGGCACCGACGACCTCGGCCGCGACATTCTCTCGCGCATCATCTACGGCGCCCGGGTGTCGATGCTGGTGGCGCTGGTGAGCGTGGGGCTGGCCTTCTGCTGCGGGACGATCATCGGCAGCATTTCCGGCTACTACAAGGGCCGGCTCGACGACATCGTCATGCGCGGGATCGACATCATCCTGTCGTTCCCCTACATCCTGCTTGCCATCGTGGTCGTGGCCTACTTAGGGCCGAGCCTGCAGAACGCCATGCTCGCCATCGCCATCACCTATGTACCGCGCTTCGCGCGCATCGTGCGCGCGAGCGTCCTGGAAGAGAGCGAAAAGGACTACGTCACGGCCGCCCGGGCCATCGGCGCCCGGGACCTGCGGATCATTTTTGTCGCGATCCTGCCGAACTGCATGGGCCCGCTGATCGTGCAGACCACCCTGAGCTTCGCCTCGGCCATTCTGGACGCCGCGGCCCTGAGTTTCCTGGGGCTGGGGGCCCAGCCGCCGACGCCCGAGTGGGGAGCCGACATCGCCCACAGCCGCGCCCTGATCCTGCGGGCCTCCTGGGTCATGACCTTCCCGGGGCTTGCCATCCTCGGTGCCGTGCTCGGCTTCAACCTCCTGGGCGACGGCCTGCGGGACGCCCTGGACCCGCGGCTGAGGGATTGACGCCATGGCGGCCGAAACCCTCCTGGACATCCGCAACCTCCGGACCCACTTCCAGGTGCGCGGCCATACGGCCAAAGCGGTGGACGACGTGAGCCTGTCGATCCCCGCCGGCCAGACCCTCGGGCTGGTGGGCGAGTCCGGCTGCGGCAAGAGTGTGACCGCCCACTCCATCATCCGCCTCATCCCGGAGCCGCCCGGAAAAATCGTGGGCGGGCAGGTTCTCTTCGAGGGGCAGGACCTTCTCACGCTCTCGGAAGCCCGGATGCGCCGCATCCGCGGCAATCGCATCTCCATGATCTTCCAGGAGCCCATGACCTCCCTCAACCCCACCTTCCCGGTCGGCGACCAGGTGGGGGAGGTCCTGCGGCTGCACGACAAGCTCTCGCGCAAGGCGGCCGCGGAGCGCGTGGTGGACGTGTTCAAACTGGTGGGCATCCCGGCGCCGGAAAAGCGGCTGTTCGACTACCCGCACCAGATGAGCGGCGGCATGCGCCAGCGGGTGATGATCGCCATGGCGCTCGCCTGCAACCCGAAGCTGATGATCGCCGATGAGCCCACGACCGCGCTCGACGTCACCATCCAGGCCCAGATCCTGGATCTCATGAACAAGCTCAAGGCCGAGACCGGGGCCGCGATCCTCTTCATCACCCACGACCTTGGCGTGATCGCCGAAATGGCCCAGCACGTGGCGGTCATGTACGCCGGCCGGGTCATGGAGGTCGCCGACGCCCGCAGCCTGTTTGCCGACCCCCGCAACCCGTATACGGTGGGGCTGCTGGGATCGATCCCGGTGCTGGGCCGGGACGCACCAGGCAGTCGGTTGCGGACCATCCCCGGGGTGGTGCCCTCCCTGCTGCGCCTGCCGGAGGGCTGCCTCTTCAGTGATCGCTGCCCGGAGGTGTTCGACGACTGCCGGAAGGTCGCACCCGCAATGGTCGCGGTCGGTGACAACCACCGCGTGAGGTGTCTGAAGTATGCCTGACACGAGCGCACATGCGCAGCCGCTGCTCGAGGCCCGCACCATCGTCAAGCACTTCCCGATCCGGGGCGGAGTGTTCATGAAGCAGACCGCCGCGGTCAAGGCCGTGGACGGGGTCAGCCTGGCGATCCGCGGGGGCGAAACCCTCGGCCTGGTGGGGGAATCCGGCTGCGGCAAGACCACCTTCGGCCGGGTCATCCTGCGCCTGGAGGAGCCGACCTCCGGTGATGTCCTTTTTCAGGGCCGGAGCATCCTGGGTTATTCCAAGCACGACATGCAGGCCCTGCGACGGGAGATGCAGATCATCTTCCAGGACCCCTTCTCCTCCCTGAACCCCCGCAAAACCGTCAGCCACATCGTCGGCGAGCCGCTGTTGGTCCATGGGGTGAAGAGCCGCCTGGAGCGGGAAGCGCGGGTGCTGGAACTGCTGGAGGTGGTAGGGCTGCGCCGGGAGCACATGCGGCGCTACCCGCACCAGTTCTCCGGCGGACAGCGCCAGCGCATCGGGGTGGCCCGGGCGCTCGCCCTCAAGCCCAAGCTGATCGTCTGCGACGAGGCGGTCTCGGCCCTGGATGTCTCGATCCAGGCCCAGGTCATCAACCTGCTCAAGGACCTCCAGGGCGAGTTCGGCCTGACCTATCTCTTCATCTCCCACGACCTGAGTGTCGTCGAGCACGTGAGCGACCGTGTAGCGGTCATGTACCTGGGAAAAATCGTCGAAATCGCCCCCAGCCGTGACCTCTACCGCGCACCGCTCCACCCCTATTCCCAGGCCCTGCTCTCGGCCGTACCGGTGCCCGACCCGTCCCTGCAGCGCGCAGGCCGCATCATCCTCAAGGGCGATGTCCCCAGCCCCATCGACCCGCCACCCGGCTGCCGCTTCCACCCCCGCTGCCACT
>JBFYWX010000031.1:0-6280 GCA_041310825.1 Desulfobacteraceae bacterium
CCACGTTCAATCACAATAACCACTCCTGAGGAGGTACTTAGATGCCAAGCTATGTCATTCAAGAAAAGTGCGATGGTTGCAAGGGCGGCGAGAAGACCGCCTGCATGTACATCTGCCCCAACGACCTGATGGTGCTCGATCCGACCGTGATGAAGGCCTACAACCAGGAGCCTGATCAGTGCTGGGAATGCTTCTCCTGCGTGAAGATCTGCCCCACTCAGGCGATCGAAGTGCGCGGCTATGCGGATTTCGTCCCGTTGGGGAGCAGCATCATGCCGATGCTCGGCACCGAGGACGTCATGTGGACCTGCAAGTTCCGCAACGGCCTTATCAAACGCTTCAAGTTCCCCATCCGGACCACCCCCGAAGGGGCGGCCAATGCCTACGAGAGCCTGAAGGGCAAGGACCTGGAAAGCCAACTTCTGAGCACCGAAGAGGCCGAAGGCCGGCAAATGCCGCAGCCCAAGGAACTCGTGAAGTAAATCACCCCATACCTTGGAGTTAGACCCGACCAGGATTTGACTTGGTCCCAACGCGTCAGATAAATCCCACAAGGAGGAAGACATATGGCATTGCCGAACAAACCCAAGGGAGAGCTCAAAGCCGTCAAGGATCCGGAAGTCGTCGAGAAAGAGGTGGACATCCTCATCGTCGGCGGCGGTATGGCCGCTTGCGGCACGGCCTTCGAGGTCAACAAGTGGATCCAGCCGGGCCAGACCGTGATGCTGGTGGACAAAGCGGCCCTGGAGCGCTCCGGCGCCGTGGCCCAGGGGCTTTCCGCCATCAACACCTACATCGGCGAGAACGCTCCGGATGATTATGTGCGCATGGTCCGCAACGACCTGATGGGTCTCGTCCGCGAAGACCTGATCTTTGACCTCGGCTGCCACGTCGACGACTCGGTGTGGCTGTTCGAGGAGTGGGGGCTGCCGATCTGGAAGAAGGACGAGGCCGGCAAGACCCTGGACGGCATTAAAGGCAAGAAGATGGGGACCCTGAAGTCCGGGGCGAAGCCGGTCCGCACCGGCAAGTGGCAGATCATGATCAACGGCGAGTCCTACAAGCGGATCGTCGCCGAGGCCGCCAAGAAAGCCATCGGGGACACCAACATCCTCGAGCGCATTTTCATCGTCGAGCTGTTCCTGGACAAGAACAAGCCCAACCAGATCGCGGGCGCGGCCGGGTTCTCGGTGCGTGAGAACAAGGTCTACATCTTCAAGTGCAAGACCTGCATGATCGCCTGCGGCGGCGCGGTCAACATCTATCAACCGCGGTCGGTCGGCGAGGGCAAGGGCCGGGCCTGGTACCCGGTGTGGAACTCCGGCTCCACCTATTACCTCGGGGCCAAGGTCGGCGCCGAGCTTTCCATGATGGAGAACCGTTTCACCCCGGCCCGGTTCAAGGACGGGTACGGACCGGTCGGCGCCTGGTTCCTGCTGTTCAAGGCCAAGACCCTGAACGGCCTGGGCGAAAACTTCGCCGCTTCCGATGCCGCCAAGGCCGAGCTGCAGAAGTACGCCCCGTACGGGACGGCCGCGATCACCCCGACCTGCCTGCGCAACCACCTGATGCTCTTCGAAATGAAGTCGGGTCGCGGGCCGATCATGATGGACACTGTGACGGCGCTGGCCGAACTCGGCAAGACCATGGACAAGAAGGAGTTGAAGCACCTCGAGTCCGAGGCCTGGGAAGACTTCCTCGACATGACCTGCGGCCAGGCCAACCTGTGGTGCGCCACCAACACCGAGCCCGAGAAGAAGAACTCCGAAGTCATGCCGACCGAGCCTTATCTGCTCGGCTCGCACTCCGGCTGCTGCGGGTTCTGGGTCTCCGGCCCGGATTTCGACTGGGTGCCGGCTGCCTACAAGATCAAGGCCGCCAACGGCAAGGTCTACAACCGCATGACCACGGTCTACGGCCTGTTCACCTCCGGCGACGGCGTGGGCTGCTCCGGCCACAAGTTCTCCTCCGGCTCCCATGCCGAGGGGCGGATGGCGGCCAAGCAGATGGTGCGCTACGCCAAGGACCATGCCGACTTCAAACCCGAGCTGCCCATGACCAAGGAGCAGATCGTCGACCATGTCTACAAGCCGGTTCGGATCTACCTGGCCAACAGCAACTACTCCACTCACGATGACTTCAACCCGAACTACATCAAACCGAATGGGATGATGTACCGGATGATGAAGGCCACCCACGAGTACGGGGCCGGAACGGCCACCTACTATATGACGACCAGCAAGAACCTCGAGATCGTCATGGAAATGCTGCAGTTGATGCGCGAGGACTGCGAGAAGCTCGCGGCCGGCGACCTGCACGAACTGATGCGGGCGTGGGAGATCATCCACCGCATCTGGACCGTGGAATCGCACCTGCGCCACATCCAGTTCCGCAAAGAGACCCGCTACCCGGGCTTCTACTACCAGGCCGATCACCCCGGCCAGGACGACAAGAACTGGTTCTGCTTCGTCAACTCCAAGTACGATTCCAAGGCCGCCAAGTGGGATGTGTTCAAGAAAGACTACATCAAGCTCATCCCGTAAGGCATGGATCAGACTGTGAGGAGACGCATTCGGACCTGAACCTTCACACCTCCAGGTGCCGCAAGGCACCTGGAGGTTTTTTTTATGGCAGGCGGCCGCGCCACGCGGCTACCCCGATGCGAAAGGGCTTCCCCCGTTGGGGAAGGGCTTCCGGATCCGGATAGACGCACGCATCTTCGGGACTATCGCCCCACCCCGGCGACGCACGCATTTTAACGCTTCAGCACAGTACGGAGGAACGGCATGACAGACGCACAAGCACCCCCAGTCAGCGGCAGCATCATGGTGGTCGGCGGCGGCATCAGCGGGCTCACCACGGCCCTCGAAGCGGCCGAGGTCGGCTACGAGGTGTTCCTGGTCGAAAAAAACCCTTACCTGGGCGGGCGGGTGGCTCAGCTCAACCAGTACTTCCCCAAGCTTTGCCCGCCGACCTGCGGGCTGGAGATCAACTTCAAGCGCATCAAGGACAACCCGCGCATCAAGGTGCTGACGATGGCGGAGGTGGAGAAGGTCGATGGCGGGCCGGGCAGCTACACGGTCTCCGTCAAGCTGAGGCCCCGCTACGTGAACGAGAACTGCACCTGCTGCGGCGCCTGTGCCGAGGCCTGCCAGACCGAGATCGCCAGCGACTACGACTTCGGCATGCGGAAGACCAAGGCCGCCTACCTGCCCTTTGCAATGGCGTTCCCGGCCCGGTTCGTGATCGACCCGCAGATCGTGAAAACCGAGGACGGCAAGCGGGTCAAGGAGGCCTGTGTTTATGATGCCGTGGAGCTCGAGATGCAGCCCAAGACGCTCACCCTGAACGTGGGCGCGGTCGTCTGGGCCACCGGCTGGGTGCCCTACGATGCCAAGAAAATGGACCGGCTGGGCTTCGGCACCCACCCGAACATCATCACCAACATGATGATGGAGCGCCTCGCGGCGCCCAACGGCCCGACCCAGGGCAAAATCGCCCGACCTTCGGACGGCAAGGCACCGGCGAGCATCGCCTTCGTGCAATGCGCCGGCTCCCGGGACGAGAACTACCTGCCCTACTGCTCCTACATCTGCTGCATGGCCTCGCTCAAGCAGACCACCTACATCCGTGCGCAGTACCCCGAGGCAAAGATCTACATCTTCTACATCGACATGAGAGCTCCGGGCTACCGCTACGAGAAGTTCTACGACACCATCAAGCAGGACCCCAACGTCGTCTTCATCAAGGGCAAGGTCGCGGAGGTGAGCGTGGATGCGGCCAGCGGCAACATCACCGTGGTCGCCGAGAACGCGGTCACCGGCGAGAAGATCCGGCAGACCGTCGAGATGGCGGTGCTGGCCACGGGCATGCAGCCGACCGCCGCCGTCCAGAAGCTGCCGGCGGCCGTCAAGACCACCCCGGACGGGTTCATCCTGAACGACTATTCCGCCGGCGGCATGTTTGGGGCCGGTTGCGCCTCCAAGCCTGCGGACGTCGTTTCTTCCAACCAGAATGCGACCGGGATGGCCCTCAAAGCGATTCAAACCCTGGTGAGACGGTAGAGGAGGCCGACCATGAGCAAGAAATACGGTGCGTACATCTGTCAAGGTTGCGAGATCGGCGAATCCCTCGATATCGATAAGCTGAGCGAGAAGGCCTCCGACGAGGGCTTTGCGGTCAAGACCTGCCCGGCCCTCTGCGGTAAGGACGGTCTGGAGATCCTCAAGCAAGATGTCGCCGGTGGGGTCAATGCGCTGGTTATCGCCGCCTGCTCCCCGCGCGTGCTCTACGACACCTTCCGTTTCGACGGGTGCATCGTGGAGCGGGTCAACCTGCGCGAGCAAGTGGTCTGGTCCCACCCGCGCGCCACGTGGCCCGCCCCGACCGAGGAGCAGAAGGACGATGAGACCTTCATCGACCACGTTCAGATGATGGCCGCGGACTACCTCCAGATGGGCTTGGCCAAGATCAAGAAGGTCGAGCTGCCGGCCCCCTACAAGCTGGAAACCCTCTCGCGCAAGATCCTCGTGATCGGCGGGGGCATCACCGGCATTTCGGCCGCCCTCGACGCCGCCAAAACCGGCTACGAGGTCACCATCGTCGAGAAGGAGCCCGCCCTGGGCGGCAATGCGGCCAAGTGGCGCAAGCAGCTGCCCACGGAGTACCCCTTCGAAAAGTCCACGGCCCCGGTGATCCAGACCAAAATCAAGGAACTCGGCAACTTCTCCAACATCCAGGTCAAGACCTCGACCGTTGTCGCTCGCATCGCCGGCCAGCCGGGTGACTTCACCGTGACCTTCAAGCAGCCGGGCGAGAAGATCGAGTTTGACGTCCCCTTCCCGCTGCCGCCCGAGATGAAGGTGGATGAAAGCGGCAAGGAACTCGAGGCCGAGAAGCTCCACGCGCGCTACTTGGAATACAACCAGGGTCGGCAGGACATCCTGACGTTCGATCCGAACGGCGAGAAGTTCGGCGCAGTCGTGCTCGCGGCCGGCTGGCGCCCGTATCAGCCCCAGGAGGGAGAGTATGCCCACCTCGGCTTCGGGGCCAGTCCGGATGTGGTCACCAACGCCCAGTTCGAGGCGATTGCCGCCGCCGGCAAGATCAAACGGCCCTCGGACGGTAGGGAGGCCAAGTCGGTGGTCTTCATCCAGAGCCCGGGCCAGGGCAACGACCAGGATTTTCCCTACGCCAGTTCCGTCACCAGCCTGGTCGCCTTGAAGCAGGCCGGCTACGTGCGCGAGGACTATGCCGACGGCAAGGCCTTCGTCATCTACCAGCACATGCGCACCCCCGGGCTGACCGAGAACTTCTACAAGACCGTTCAGCAGGACCCGGGCATCTTCCTGACCAAAGGGCAGGTGGTCCAGGTGTCCAAAAACGGCGCCGGCTTGATCGTCAATGCCGACGACACCCTGTTGGGCCAGCCGATCCAGATCAAGGCCGACATGGTCGTGCTCGCCACCGGCATGGTGCCGGCGACCAAGGACGACCCGGTGATCAACCTGGCCTACCGCCAGGGGCCGGGCTTCCGCGACAACGCCATTTTCAACGACTATGCCGACTCCAACTACATCTGTTTCCCCTACGAAACGCAGCGCACCGGCATTTATGCGGCGGGCGGCATCCGCCGCAGCATGACGACCGAGGAGTCCGTCGAGGACGCGGCCGGTGCCGCCCTCAAGGCCATCCAGTGCCTCGAATCGGTCAACCGCGGCGTCTCCGTGCACCCGCGCTCCGGCGACCTGACCTTTCCGGATTTCTTCTTCCAGCGCTGCACCCAGTGCAAGCGCTGCACGGCGGAATGCCCCTTCGGCGCCCTGGACGACGACGAGCGCGGAACCCCCAAGCCCAACCCGGCGCGCTGCCGGCGCTGCGGGACCTGCATGGGCGCCTGCCCCGAGCGCATCATCGGCTTTGCCGACTACAACATCGACAGCATCGGCTCCATGGTCAAGGCCGTCGGGGTGCCGTCCGAGGACGACTACGACGAGCCGCCATTCCGGATTCTGGGCCTGGTCTGCGAAAACGACGCCTACCCGGCCCTGGACATCGTCGGCCTGAACCGCATGAGCTACTCGGCCGATGTGCGTTTCATCCCGGTGCGCTGCCTCGGGTCGGTCAACGTGATCTGGATCAAGGACGCCCTCTCCAAGGGCATGGACGGCGTCTTCCTGCTGGGCTGCAAGCACGGCGACGACTACCAGTGCCACTTCGTCAAGGGCAGCGAACTGGCTGAAATCCGGATGAAGAAGATCGGGGACGCCCTGGCGAGCCT
>JBFYWX010000092.1:0-2807 GCA_041310825.1 Desulfobacteraceae bacterium
GGGCTTGTTGATCAAAAACATGGCAACGGCGGCGGCAAGCAGAAATAGGACGAGGGCGAGGTCGGCATTCATGAGTCACCAGACTATAAAAGGCCTTGGAGAGTGTCCAAAAAGTTTCGACCGGACAGTGGGTTAACGGTCTGATAAGTCAACATGGGAAAACGCTACCAACAACGGAGGTACCCATTTCTGACACAGCCCGACGGAAGCCGGCAGCGGTATCCGAGCGACTTGAGCCAGAAAGAGTGGGAACGATTGTAGCCTCTTGTTCTCATACCAAAAAAAAGGTGGACGGCCAGTAATTAATGGTTCGCCGTCTCGCGATCAAATGACCTTTTTGGGCACGCTCTTTCTACGCCCTGGTCACCGGTCTCATCGCCGTCTAACGCCAACACGCAAACTTAGGAGGAACTGCCCATGACGAGCCAAAGCCAAACGACGACAACCGGGAAGCAACCGGCCTACGGGGTGCACTCCGAGGTCGGCACCCTGCGCAAAGTCATGGTCTGCGCCCCCGGCCTGGGCCACACGCGCCTGACCCCCAGCAACAACGACGACCTGCTCTTCGACGATGTCCTCTGGGTCCAGGCCGCCAAGCGCGACCACTTCGACTTCATGACCAAGATGCGCGAGCGCGGGGTCGATGTGGTGGAGATGCACAACCTGCTGGCCGAGACGGTGGCCATCCCCGAGGCCAGGGCCTGGATCCTGGACCGCAAGGTCACACCCACCAACGTCGGCCTGGGACTGATCGAGGACACCCGCGCCTACCTGGAGAGCCTGGAGCCGCGGGCCCTGGCCGAGTTTCTGATCGGCGGGCTCGCGGTGGTCGACATCCCGCAGGAGTTCGCCACCTCGGACTACCTGGAGCTCGTGCGCGAAGCCCACGGGGTGACGGAGTACCTCCTGCCGCCGCTGCCCAACACCCTCTACACCCGCGACACCACCTGCTGGATCTACGGCGGCGTCACCCTCAACCCCCTCTACTGGCCGGTGCGGCGGGAGGAGACCCTGCTGACGACGGCGATCTACCGCTTTCACCCCGCCTTCGCCAACGCCGACATTCAGGTCTGGTGGGGCGACCCGAACCAGAACTTCGGCCTGGCGACGCTGGAGGGCGGGGACGTGATGCCGGTGGGCAACGGCGTGGTCCTGATCGGAATGAGCGAGCGGACCTCGCGCCAGGGGATCTCCCTGGCGGCGGCCGCCCTCTTCGCCAAGGGGGCCGCCGAGCGGGTGATCGTGGCGGCCATGCCCAAGCTGCGCGCCGCCATGCACCTGGACACGGTCTTCACCTTCGCCGACCGCGACCTGGTGACGGTCTACCGGCCCCTCATGGACCAGGTGCACGCCATCACGCTGCGGCCCAGCGACAGGCCTTCCGGGATCGAGGCCACCATCGAGAAGAAGCCCTTCGTGGACGTGGTCGCCGAAGCTTTGAAGCTGAAGAAACTTCGGGTCATCGAGACCGGCGGGGACCACTACGCCAACGAACGCGCCCAGTGGGACAGTGGCAACAACCTGGTGGCCCTCTCCCCGGGGGTGGTGATCGCCTACGACCGCAACACCTGGACGAACACCGAGCTGCGCAAGGTCGGGGTGGAGGTCATCACCATCGCCGGGGCCGAGTTGGGCCGCGGCCGGGGCGGTGGCCACTGCATGACCTGCCCGCTGATCCGCGACGCCATTGACTTCTGACGGACGCCGACGCGGACCGGCGGATCAAACACCAGCGCCGCCCCTGCTCAAACGCCGATGGCGTGAGACGGGGGCGGCGCTTTCATTTTGACGGTCCCGCAAAAAGGTCAATTTCCGCTTGGTGGAGGCCGGCGGTTTATGTCCCATCGTCCCGGGCCGAGCATCGCAGCAGCCGGCGATAAAGGCCCTGTGGCTGTTTGAGCGCAAGCGAGTTCCACAGGGCCCGCCGGTTGCGAGAAGCGCAGGGCAGCCCGAAGGGCCCCGGGGCGCGGGCGGCTTCTTTTGGTTCGTTTTCTTGTCCGCACAAGAAAATGAACAAAGAACAACGGGAATTGTGAATCCCGGCTTATCCCCGGGGTACCCGTCAAAATTCCTTTCTGAAAAAAACCGCATGGCGAAGTAAAACCCCTTTTACGCCGCCATCAATTTTTGCGCCGGGCAACGATGCGCTGCTGCTGGGGGGTGTGCAGCACGAGACGGCCCTCGGGGTCGATCTCGAAGCGGTAAGTATCCTGCAATAATTTTAAGAAGCGCGCCTCCTGGCCGGCCAGCGGCTCCGGGCAGGCCATCAGCGTTCCCCCGAGTTGGCTGAAGGAGAGGCCTTCGCCGGTCAGCCGGTAACCGCCGATGAAGCGGTTGCAGGAGGCGCTGCCGGCCACGCGGTCCTCCTCCAGAAACAGGATCGTCACCTCGGCGTCGGCGATCACCGGCTGACCGCCGATCTTCTCCACGAGCCATTCCCCGTCGGTCAGCAGCGTCTTCGGCTCACCGCCGCAGCCGAAGCGGGTCTCCCCGTCGAGGTCGTAGCGCACCCCGTAGGGGTGGGGCATGCCGGTGGCGATATCGGCGCAGATCCGGGGCTGAATGGCGACCAACAGGCTGCGGCCGTCGGCGGCGGTCCGGTAGAAGATGCCCTCGGCGGTGATCTCGGGCTCCGGCCGCTGCATGCGGAGCTGCAGGGCCCCGTTGTCGGCGCTGAGTGAAATCGCCTGTGCGTCGATCACGATCGCCCAGCCGGGCTCCTGGCCGCGGGCGCTGAACGGGAGATCGGGCGCGGTGATCGCCCGACACTCCGCAAGCTCCGCGCCGCGCACGGTCACGGTGGCGCG
>JBFYWX010000263.1:0-6028 GCA_041310825.1 Desulfobacteraceae bacterium
CGATATTGATTACCCGGCGGGAGGCATCGATGAAGATGATGTCGAGAGAGGTCGGTGTGTTGCGCATCCAGAACACCTGGGGTTGAGCCCGCTCGAAGAGAAAGAGCATCCCGGCCGTGTAATCCCGCAGAATCCGTTCCATGAGGCCTCGGGTGCGCCGTTCCGGTGTGTCGGCGATTTCGACCACGAGGCGGGCTGCCACCGAGCCGTCAGGCCGCACGAACTCCACCAGGCCCTCCGGCTGGATGACGGAGGCGGAGCGGGCCGCACGGGGCAACAACGGGTTTTCGCCTCCCCCCAGGATCATCGCCGCCCCGATGAGTGCGATACCGATAAAATTAAGTTTCATGGCGGTACTTTTACACCAGACCCGGTCGTCGTGGCAACCCCGCCCCGGTCGGCCTTCCGAGAAGGTGCACACCGCGCATTGCACGACGTTGACTTGCGCAGGCCGTTGGCCTATAGATGGTCACTTTTTCGGGGATTCGCCGGCACGCGGCGTGCCGCGCGCGCTCCCTCCGGCGCCCCTGGATTGACCATAGGGGAAGGGGAACCCGTTTGCATGCATGCGGCCAAGATCGCAGAACTCGAAGCGTTGATTCAGCGCCAGGACGATTGGCGGGATGGGTGCCTCAATCTGATCGCCAGTGAAAACGTGATGAGCACCCGGGCCCGGGCCGTGGCCGGGTCGGACTTTGCCCACCGTTACGCCGAGGGCCATCCCGGCGAACGCTACTACCGGGGAACCACTTATATCGACCGGATCGAGGAGCAGCTCACGGCCGACCTGAAACAGCTCTTTCACTGCGAGCGCTGCGAGGTGCGGCCGATCAGCGGCACCAACGCCAACGAGGCCGTGTTCAGCCGGTGCGTGCGCCCCGGTGACGTGGTCATGGTCAACTCGACCCCTGGCGGGGGACACATCAGTCACCACCGCATGGGATCCCTCGGCAAGTTCACCCGCACCATCATCGACTTTCCACTGAGCCCGGACGGCTACCACATCGACGTCGAAAACACCGCCTACCTGATCGAGAAAACCCGGCCGAAACTGATCGTGCTCGGAAAAAGCCTTTTCCTTTTTCCCGAGCCGGTCCGCGACCTCTCCGAGGCGTGCCGGCACACCGGCACACTGATCATGTACGATGCGGCCCACGTTCTCGGGCTTATCGCCGGCAAGCGGTTTCAGCAGCCGCTCACGGAGGGGGCCTGGCTGATGACCGGCAGCACGCACAAGACCTTTTTTGGCAGCCAGCGGGGTGTAATTTTAAGCAGCATGGACGAGGCGTCCTGGCGCAAGATCGACCGGGGAGCGTTTCCCGGCTCCTCCAGCAATCACCACCTGCACACCCTGGCCCAGATGGCCATCTGCACCCACGAAATGATGGCCTTCGCCGAACCGTACGCCGCCGCCGTCATCGCCAACGCCAAGGCCCTGGCGGCCGCTCTCGACCGGTTGGGCTTCGACGTCCAGGGCAAGGAGCATGGGTTCACCGAGAGCCACCAGGTCGCGGTGAACGTCAAGGCGCACGGCGGCGGGGAAGAGGTGTCCCGCCGCCTGGAAGCCGTTGACATCATCCTGAACATGAACATGCTCCCCCATGAGCCGCTCCACCGCCATGACCACCCCGAGGGCATCCGCCTCGGCGTGCAGGAGATGACACGCTTCGGCATGGGGGCGGCGGAAATGGTGCGCATCGCCGAGCTCATGCACGAGTGCCTGCACGGGGCGAACGGCCTGAGGGAGGAGGTCCGCGGTTTTCGGAGCGCCTTCCGGCAGGTCCGCTACTGTTTCGACACGGCGCCGTGACGCCGCGTCCGCGCGGCTGATCCCGGCCCCGACAGGAATCCTCGAGATGGCGTCCCTGCCTTCCGACACTCGGCTCCCGCTGCTTTCCGCCGCGATGGCGGCCTTTTTGTGCATCCTCTGGGGGGCGAACACGGTGGCCATCAAGTTCAGTCTGTCCGGGCTCGGCCCGTTTACGGCGGCCGCGGTGCGCTTCGCGATATCGACGTTTATCTTGTGGACCTGGGCTTGCCTCAGTGGAGAGCCCCTGCGCCCGGCGCCGGGGCACCTGCGGCCCCTGGTCGTCAACTCCCTGCTATTCACCTTTCAGCTGGCGCTGGTTTACGTCGGGTTCACCCTGACCCAGGCCTCGCGCGGGGCTTTGCTCACCAACCTGCAGCCGTTTTTTCTGCTGTTCCTGGCTCATTTTTTTCTATCCGGCGACCGCATCACCTGGCTCAAGCTGATCGGCCTTATCCTCGGGTTTTCCGGGGCGGCCTGCGTCTTTCTCGACCGGCCGGGAGGCGGGGAGAGCTTCATGGCGGGCGACCTCCTGCTCCTGGTCTCGACTCTCATCTGGGCCTGCAGCGCCGCCTATACGAAACACCTGGTCCGCAGCATCTCCTCGGTGCAAATCGTCTTCTACCAGCTGCTCTTTTCGATCCCGCTCTTTGCCCTGGGGGCTCCGGTGTGGGATACCCCCATGATCGCGGGAATCACCGCCGAGATCGTTGCCGCCATTCTCTTTCAGGGCGTCCTGACCACGGCCTTCGCCTTCGTCGCCTGGACCCGGCTGATGCACGCCTACGGCGCCGTCGCCCTGCACTCCTTTGTTTTTCTGATTCCGGTCTCCGGTGTGCTGTTGGCGGGTCTGCTGCTGGATGAGCCGATCGGTGTCATGATCGTCACCGCGCTGGTTCTCATCGTGGCCGGGATCTTCACCGTCCAGCTCGGGCAGCACCGGCAGGTGGCGGGGTTGCTGCAGCGACGAGGGAGTTGAGCCCATGAAATCCTCCACCCTCACGGCTGACCTGCTGCTGCTCCTGACGGCCGCCATTTGGGGCTTCGCGTTCGTGGCCCAGCGGGTGGGGATGGAGCATGTGGGTCCGTTTACCTACAACGGGGTCCGTTTCGCGCTGGGCTGCCTATCCTTGGTGCCGCTCTTGCTGGCCGGTCGGCGGCTGCCGCAGCCGGTCGCGGTGCCGGTCCGCTCGCGCCTATTTCTTTTCGGGGGCGGGGTGCTCGGCCTCGTTCTGTTCGTGGCGGTCTCCTTGCAGCAGGTGGCGCTGCTTTACACGACTGCCGGCAAGGCCGGTTTCATCACGGGCCTTTACGTGGTCCTCGTTCCGATCCTGGGGCTCCTCTGGCGCCAGCGCCCGCGGGCCGGGACCTGGGTCGGCGCCGTCTCGGCCGCGGCGGGGCTCTACCTGCTGTCGGTGACCGAAGACTTATCAATCGCCTTCGGCGATGGCCTCGTTCTGGTCAGCGCCCTCTTCTGGAGCGTCCAGGTGCTTCTCGTGGCCTATTTGTCCCCCCGGGTACGGCCGGTGGAGCTCGCGTTTTACCAATTTTCGATTTGTGCGCTGCTCAGCCTGCTGACCGCAGGCGTACTGGAGCGGTTCGTATGGTCCGACATCCAGGCTGCCGCCGGACCGATTCTATACGGCGGTGTGCTGTCGGTGGGGGTTGCCTACACGCTTCAGGTCGTCGCGCAGCGCAACGCCCGACCGGCGCATGCCTCGATCCTGATGAGCCTCGAGGCGGTCTTCGCCGCCCTGGGCGGTTGGTGGATCCTGGACGAGCGCCTGAGCCTGCGCGCACTGGTCGGCTGCGGGCTCATGCTGGCCGGGATGCTCTTCTCGCAGCTGTGGGCCTTGCGGAAATGAGGGGAGATCCCGCAATTCAAAGTTCCGGGTTCACGGTTCAACGGTTCAGCGGTTGAGGGAGCCTGAGCCGGAGTCGGCATCGGTATCGGTATCGGCGGTTCAGCTTCCCGCGATGCTATTAACCTGGAACAACGGTTCCAAAGCCAAACGGCTCGATACCGAACCCGATACCGAAACCGATAGCGTTTCCCACCGCCAACGGTATGGCTACCGGAAGGCGGGGGCAAAAGAGACGAGGGCTCAGTGTGCTGGGTGAAGGGTGCAAAATTCAGGATGGGCGAGGTGGGGTGACGCCGGCCAACATCGACCGGGATGAGGTGGCCAAATTTGCCGCCCTGGCGCCGATCTGGTGGGACCGCCACGGCCCGCTCAAGGCCCTGCACGACATCAACGGCTTGAGAGTCAGCTACGTCGAGGCGCGCGCCGGGGTGGCGGGCAAATCGGTTCTGGATGTCGGCTGCGGCGGGGGGATTCTATCGGAGGCGTTGGCCGCCCGGGGGGCAGCGGTCACGGGGATCGATGCCGGCGCTGAGGCCATCGCCGTCGCGAGGGGTCACCTCCGGGAGTCCGGGCTTGACGTGCACTATCGCCGGGAGACGGCCGAGGTTTTTGCCGAGCAGACGCCCGCGGCCTTCGACGTCCTGACCTGCATGGAGCTGCTCGAGCATGTGCCGGACCCATCGTCCATCGTGAGTGCCTGCGCCCGCCTGGTCAAGCCGGGCGGGGACCTCTTTTTCGCGACCCTCAACCGCAATCTGAAATCCCTCCTCTTTGCCATCATCGGGGCGGAGTACCTTCTGCGCTTGGTGAAACGGGGCACCCATTGCTACGGCCGGTTCGTCAAACCCTCCGAACTGCAGGCCTGGTGCCGATCTGCAGGACTTGTGCGCCAGGACCTTTGCGGACTGAACTACAACCCCTTCCGGAAGCGCTATTCGCTGGGCGGCAGCACCCATGTCAACTATCTCATGCACTTCAAGCGGCCCTGAACGGCCGGCCGCCATCGTCACCGGAAAGATTCCCGGTGTTTCTACCAACTTGACCTGACCCCGTCCTTTGAATATGGTGGCGATGCGCGGAGGCTCCCCGACGGCGCGGGGTCCCGCCGCGCCGCTTTCGTCCGGCGGCTTTTGTCACGGCTTTAAACGTGTCCATTTTGTAAAGGCGATCTCCCCATGAGCCAGGAAACATTCAACCGGGCCTTCGTGCTTTTGCTGCTTTTCTTCATCACCACGTTTTTTCTGGCCATGATCCAGCCGTTTTTGATGACGGTCCTCATGGCCGCGATTTTCTCGGGACTGGCCTGGCCGCTCAACCGGCGCCTGCGGCGCGTATTCGGCCAGCGCAGCACTCCGGCCGCCCTGGCAACGCTGCTCGTGATCT
Organism: Desulfobacteraceae bacterium; assembly: GCA_041310825.1. Taxonomy (GTDB): domain Bacteria; phylum Desulfobacterota; class Desulfobacteria; order Desulfobacterales; family SpSt-501; genus SpSt-501. Next base: position 5,056 of record JBFYWX010000263.1, read on the forward strand.
TTTTCGCGGTGATTCTGCCGCTCGCCGGGCTTTTGGGGGCCGTGACGGCCGAAGCCGTCAAGATCAGTCAGACGGTCAAGCCTTGGATCCACAAACAGCTCGCCGAACCGGCGGCATTCTCGGAATGGCTGGAAACCGTTCCGCTCTATGACCGCATCCTGCCTTACAAGGAGACGATTTTCCTCAGAGCAGGGGAAATGGTGGGCCGCTTGAGCAGCTACCTGATCAACAGCCTCTCATCGGTGACGGTGATGACGGCCCAGTTCATCTTCCTGCTCTTCATCTTTCTCTACACGATGTTCTTCTTCCTGGTGGGCGGCGAGCGTATCTTGAACAAGGTCCTCTACTACCTGCCGCTCAAGCCGGCCGACCAGGAGCGCATGCTCGACAAGTTCACCTCGGTGACCCGGGCCACCATCAAAGGAGTTGCCGTGATCGGCATTCTCCAGGGCGGGCTGACGGGAGGCGCTTTCGCCGTTCTGGGAATTCCGAGCGCCGTTTTCTGGGGGACGGTGGCCGGTGTAACCTCGCTGATTCCCGGCATCGGCACGGCCCTCGTCTGGCTGCCGGCGGGCATCATCCTACTTATGGGCGGCAGCTACGCGAAAGGCGTCGGCCTCCTGCTTTACGGTGCCTTGGTGGTCGGAAATATCGACACGTTTCTGCGGCCGCGGCTGGTGGGCAAGGACACCCGCATGCACGAACTGCTGATCCTCTTCGGGACGCTGGGGGGGATTATTATGTTCGGACCGGTGGGGATCATCATCGGCCCGATCCTGGCCGCTCTGTTGGTGACGGTGTGGGAGATCTACGGGGTGGCGTTTCAGGATGTCCTGTCGGTCAGGGAGCCCCCCGCACCCGATGATCCGCCGCAGGAGCCCCCGCAAATTCTGCTGGCCGACAAAAAGTCGCAACCGCCCCCCGCGTAGGGGGCGCCGTTAGCAAGGAGGGCCCCCTGCGGGTCAGGGCGCCG
>JBFYWX010000121.1:0-2865 GCA_041310825.1 Desulfobacteraceae bacterium
GATCTCTCTGCTTGAGCAGGACTTTCAACGCAGCGTTGGCTTCCTTCAGACGAACGGCATAGTCTTTTATCGCCAGCACTCTATTTTTTAGCGCTCTTTGGGCCTTCTCGCGGGCCGCCACCTCCTGCACCAAATCCAAATTCGATTTGGCGAGTTCTGCCGTCCGCTGGATGACGCGCGCTTCGACTTCGGCGTAAGCCTTGGCCAGCTCATCCTCTGTCTTCTTGCGCACCGTGATGTCCGCCCCGTAGATGCGAACGCGCTGGCCGCCGGCCACGAAATGCAGCGTTTGATGGTACCACTTACCGTCAAAATGCACTTCCCGCACGATTGAACGGGGCTCGGCCTCGCGGAGGGTGCGCAGCACCGCTTCCCAGTCGGCAACCCACGGGTGCTCCGCTCCGCGCTGAAAAAGATCGGGGAACATCTGAAGGGCGACAGGGTTGCTGAAGTGCACCTGTCCCGCCAGGTCCACCTCAACGATGGGCCGGGGGTTGAGCATCGGGAAGCTTGCCAGGTGTTTGGTCTCGGTGATGTCCGCCAGCATGAGGCGGCATTCCTGCCCGTCCTGCGAAACCGTGGCCGAAATGTGCACGTCGAGCGCCCCCCCGCCGTTCTTCAGGAGCCCCACCTCGCAGGCCTGCTTCTCCCGGCTCGCAAATACTTTCTCAAAAAAGTGGTTTAAAACCGGCCGGTCCGGCTCGCGGACGAAAACCCCGAAACGCCGGCCCAAGAGCCGGGCGCGCTCCACCCCCAGCAGGCGCGCCCCGGCCAGGTTCGACCGGCGGATCGCCCCGTCGCGGCCGAGGGTCAGGTAGCCCATCGGGGCAAAATCGTAGAGCTCCGTGTAGCGCTCCAGCCCCGCCTCCACCTCCGCCCGCGACCGGCGCAGCTCCTCGTTTTGCATCTCCAGCTCGATCTGGTAAACCTGCAGCTCGTGCACCAGCCGCTGCACATCCCCCTCGGTCCGTCCGGAAGCGCCTTGCGCCCGATCCTCGCCCAGCAGCGCTTCCGCCCGGCGGCGCAGCTCGGCGGCGTCAGCCGAAGGGGTTCTGTCTTTTATCACGGTGCCCCCTTTTTCACGCATTTTTTCGTCTCGGGCCGGGTCTGCCGCAGCTGCGCCTCCAGCTTCTTGGCCGCGGTGATGTTCGAAAAGGTGATCACCACCCCGTCAATCCGGTTCTCCAGCGTGCGGTAGGGCATGATGCGCACCAAAAACCAGCGCCCGTCGCGGGTGGCGACCTGCTTCTCCGTAAAGACCAGCGTCCGTAGAACCTCGCGCGCATCCGCGACCATCTGCGGGTAGTCCAGGTCGGTAGTGATGTCGGTGATGGGGCGGCCCGCGTCGCCGGCGATGAGCTTGATGATGCCGGTGGTCCGGGTGGTGAACCGGCGCACGGCAAGCGCATCGTCCAAAAACAGCGTGGCGATGTCGGTGCTGTTGAGTAGGTTCTTCATGTCGTTGTTGGCCCGCGAGAGCTCGTCCACCTTTAACTGCAGTTCCTGGTTGACCGTCTGCAGTTCCTCGTTGAGCGACTGCATCTCCTCCTTGGAGGTGGTCAGCTCCTCGTTGGCGCTCTGCAGCTCCTCGTTGGTCGACTGCAGCTCCTCGTTGGTGGCTTTGAGTTCTTCCTGGGAGGTCTGCATCTCCTCGCGCGTGGTCTGGATTTCCTCGCGCGCCTGCCGGAGGTCACGCTCCAGCGCCGCCAGGCTGTCGCTCCCGGAAGTAGCCCGCGGGGTTTTGCCCGCGGCCTTGGGTTCAGGGGGCGTTGGCACCTCTGTAAAGACGATCATCACCATCCCCTTAAGGGCCCCAGGCTCGTCGATCGGATGGATGGTGATGTCCACGGCCTGCACCCCGCCGTTGGTCCCCACTTTAAGGCCCTTCAGGCCGGAGGCGGCTTTTTGCCGCAGCGCCTTCTGAAAACCGTTGCTCAGCTCGTAGCGCAGCCCCTCGCGCGCCATGGCGAAGATGTTCCAGTTGGCCTTGCCTGCCGCCGGCTCCAGGTATTTGCCCGTGCGCCCGCTGATGTAGAGGATGTCGCCCTTGTCGTTGGTGAGCACGGCCGGCGGCGAGAAGCGCTGCAGGAGGAGTTGATCGGCCAGCGCCTGGAGACTGGGGCCGGCGATCCGCGCCTGGCGCTGCGCGCTCGCAGCCTCCGGCCGATAAGGGACAAACGCGGAGGGAAATTCGACCGGCTCTGCCTGCAGGACGGGGTCGAGCCGCCGGTAGAGCCGCGCTTTTTTGGCCAGCGGGGCGAACAGGTGGGTGAAGGCGCCGATGCTCTCCGCGCTGCCCAGAAACAGCACGCCGCCGGGATCCAGACTGTAGTGAAAGAGGGGGATCAGTTTTTTCTGCATCCCCTGGTCGAGGTAAATCAGCAGGTTGCGGCAGATCAAGAGGTCGAGCTTGGTGAAGGGCGGGTCCATAATCACGTTCTGGGGGGCAAAGACCACCGTCTCGCGGATCTCCTTGCCCACCCGGTAGCCGTGCTCGTCCTGTGCGAAGAAGCGGCGCAGGCGCTCGGCAGAGACGTCCGCGGCGATGCCGGCCGGATAGACGCCCGCGCGCGCCCGCTCGACGGCGTCCCGGTCCAGGTCGGTGGCAAAGACCTGCAGTGCATAGTTCCCGGCCGGCGTGACCCGCTCCAGCGCCTCCTTGAAGACCATCGCCAGCGAATAGGCTTCCTCGCCGGTGGAACAGCCGGGCGTCCAGGCCCGCAGCATCCCGCCCTTCGGATGGGCCGCCAGCAGGGCCGGGATGACCTCCTCTTTCAATTGCTCCCAGGCCGGCGGGTCGCGGAAAAAACTGGTCACGCCGATCAGAAGCTCCCTTGAGAGCAGCTCGATCTCCTGGGGGTTCTC